>DASQCX010000423.1:0-5579 GCA_035634455.1 Burkholderiaceae bacterium | reverse complement strand
CAATCGCCGCGCCGCGCTGGCCAAGGCGGTGGGCGAGGTCAAGAAGCGCGAAGGCACCGTGGCCTTCCGGCCGGAGCGCGAGGCGCAGGTGATCGACGGGCTGAAGTCGGTCAACCCGGGCCCGCTGATGACGGAGAGCGTCGCGCCGATCTGGCGCGAGATCATGTCCGCGTGCCGGGCGCTGGAGACGCCCACGCGCGTGGCCTACCTCGGCCCGGCCGGCACCTTCAGCGAGGAGGCCGCGCTCGGCTTCTTCGGCTCGTCCATCGTGCGCGTGCCGTGCCCGAGCGTCGACGAGGTCTTCCGCGTGACCACCGCGGGCGCGGCCGACTTCGGCGTGGTGCCGGTCGAGAACTCCACCGAGGGCATGGTCGCGCGCTCGCTCGACCAGTTCCTCGTCACGCCGCTGTTCATCATCGGCGAGACCAGCCTGTTCGTGCGCCACAACCTGCTGCGCAAGACGAACTCGCTCGACGGCATCTCGGCCGTCTGCGCGCACCCGCAGGCGCTGGCGCAATGCCACATGTGGCTCAACGACCACCTGCCGCACGCGGAGCGCCGCCCCGTCGCGAGCAACGCCGAAGGCGCGCGCCTGGCGTCGCTCGACCCGACGCTCGCCGCCATCGCCAGCACGCGCGCCGGCAGCGAATACGGCCTGCACGTGGTCTCGCCGGCGATCCAGGACGACGCGAACAACCGCACGCGCTTCGCCGTCATCACGCACACCGATCGCCACCCGGCGCCCAAGGCGTCCGGCCACGACTGCACCAGCCTCGTGGTGACCGTCTCGAACCGCCCCGGCGCGCTGCACGACATGCTCGTGCCGCTGAAGGCCAACGGCGTCTCGATGACCAAGTTCGAGTCGCGCCCCGCCCGCTCGGGCCAGTGGGAGTACTACTTCTACGTCGACATCGCCGGCCACCCCGACCAGGAGCACGTGCGCACGGCGCTCGAGGAGCTGCGCAAGGTGTGCGGGTTCTTCAAGATCCTGGGGACCTACCCGGTCGACGTGCACTGAACGTGCGCCGCGGCCGCCTTTCAGGGCGGCGGGCAGCAAGAAAAGGGAGCCGCGGCTCCCTTCTCCATTGGTGCAGCGCAGGTCGTCAGACCGCGAAGTCCTCCAGCCTCCTGCCGGCCGCCAGCGCGGCGGTGAGCCAGCGCGGCTTGAGGCCGCGGCCCGTCCACTGGTTGCCCTGGTCGTCCCGGTACTTGGCGGCGACGGCCTTGCGCTCGGTGCCGTCGAGCTTCGTGCCGGCCTTGCGCCCGCGCGCGGCGGCGGAGATGTCGTCGGCGGTCAGGCCATGCTCGGCCATGATCCGGCGAATCTCGTCGATCGCGTCCTGGCGACCTTTCGAATTCAGTTGAGCGATCTGTCTCTCGAGATCGGCCTTTTGCCGAATCAGTTGCTGCAGGTCTGCCATACCCATCCTTGAGATGTCGGCCGGGTCGAATATGCCCAGTTGCGACCCAGTTTAGCCGGGACGGCTGTCCGACGGGTATCGGCCACCCCTCGAATGGCCGCCCGCGGCGCGAGAACCGCCGTATCCGCCTCGGGTTAACGGCAGGTCGGCCGCCTGGATGTGCAAAAATTGGTCGATCGGCCGTGTTCCCGCGGCCATTTCGTCCGCGTTCGTCACCCGCGCCGGCTCAATCGCTGTTACTTTTGTAACGTCATCGACGCCGCTCCGGACGAGCGCCATGTCGACCGGGTCGTCGGGATTCGATTCCCGGCCGCGAATTACTCGTTCGCTCGGGTTTGCAGCGGTTCGACATGTCCTGATTTCGCATTGAAAAGAATCCAGATGTTCAGGCAGCTAGGGCTGATCGGTTGTGGCTTGATGGGCGGCTCCTTCGCCCTCGCGATGAAACGCGCGGGCCTGGTGAAGCACGTCGTCGGCTACAGCAAGTCACCGTCGACCGTGATCGCGGCGCAGAAGATGGGCGTCATCGACCAGATGGCCGAATCGGCGCTGATGGCCGTCTCCGGCGCAGACATCGTGCTGATCGCCGTGCCCGTGGCCGCGACCGAGGCCACGCTGCGCGCCATCCGCCACCTGGTGCATCCAAACACGCTGTTCATGGACGTCGGCAGCACCAAGGCCAACGTCGTCGACGCCGCGCGCCGCGTGCTGCGCGAGCGCCTGCCCAGCTTCGTGCCGGCGCACCCGATCGCCGGCAAGGAGGTCTCGGGCATCCTGCACGCCGACGCCGCGCTGTACCAGGACGCCCAGGTCGTGCTCACGCCTGTGCTCGAGACCGACATGAACCTGATCGAGCGCGCCCGCGCCGCCTGGACCGGCATCGGCGCCCAGGTGCGCGTGATGACGCCCGAGGCGCACGACGCCGCCTTCGCCGCCGTCAGCCACCTGCCGCACCTGCTGGCCTTCGCCGCCTACCTGGGCGTCGCGCACCAGCCCGACGGCGCGCAGTTCCTCGACCTGGCCGGCCCCGGCTTCCGCGACTTCACGCGCATCGCCGCCAGCGACCCGGCCGTCTGGCGCGACGTGCTGCTGGCCAACAAGACGCAGGTGCTCGCGCAGGCCGAGCTGTTCAAGACCATGCTCTACAAGTTCGAGTCGGCGATGCGCGAAGGCCAGGCCGACGTGATCGAGAGCCTGATCAAGGAAGCCGCGGCCGGCCGCGCCAACTGGAAGAAATGACACCGGGCGGCTGACCCCGCCCGCACGCGGCGCGCCGCCCGAGGCGCGTCCGCTCCTGAAAAGACGATGCGACCGCGCGCCGAGCCGGGCGCGCCCCGCAGCCCCGACCCCGCCACCATGTACGCGATCCCCTTCCTCGACATCCCGCCCCTGCGATCGGCCGCCGGCCGCGTGCGCCTGCCCGGATCCAAGAGCATCTCCAACCGCGTGCTGCTGCTGGCCGGCCTGGCCGCCGGCACGACGGCGGTGCACGACCTGCTGGACTCCGACGACACCCGCGTCATGCTGGCCGCGCTCGAGGCGCTGGGCTGCGGGCTGCGGCGCGACGGCGCGGTGCTGCACGTCACCGGCATCGGCGGCCGGCTGGGCTCGAAGCAGGCCAGGCTGTTCCTGGGCAACGCCGGCACCGCGATGCGCCCGCTCGCCGCGGCGCTCGCCGTGCTGGCCACGCTGCAGGCCGGCGAGTTCGACCTCACCGGCGTGCCGCGCATGCACGAGCGCCCGATCGGCGACCTGGTCGACGCGCTGCGCCAGCTCGGCTGCCCGGTGCAGTACCTCGGCCACGCGGGCTATCCGCCGCTGCGCGTGGGCGACGGCCGCGCGGGCGCGCTGCGCACGCACGAGCCCGTGCGCGTGCGCGGGGACGTCTCCAGCCAGTTCCTGACCGCCCTGCTGCTGGCGCTGCCGCTGGCCACCGCCGAGCGCGCGGTCACGATCGCCGTCGACGGCGAGCTGATCTCCAAGCCCTACATCGACATCACGCTGAACCTGCTGGCGCGCTTCGGCATCGAGGTGCAGCGCGACCCGGCGAACCCGTACGCCGCCTTCACGCTGCCGCAGGGCTCGCAGTACAGGTCGCCCGGCGCGATCCACGTCGAGGCGGACGCGTCGTCGGCATCCTACTTCGTGGCGCTGGGCGCGCTCGCCGGCATCGAGGCGCCGGTGCGCATCGAGGGCGTGGGCCTGGACTCGATCCAGGGCGACATCCGCTTCGTCGAGGCGGCGCGCGCGATGGGCGCGCAGGTCGAGGGCGGCGCCGGCTGGCTGGAGGTGCGCCGCGGCGCCTGGCCGCTCCAGGCGATCACGCTCGACTGCAACCACATCCCCGACGCCGCGATGACGCTGGCCGTGATGGCGCTGTACGCCGACGGCACCACGCGCCTGACCAACATCGCCAGCTGGCGCGTCAAGGAGACCGACCGCATCGCCGCGATGGCCGCCGAGCTGCGCAAGATGGGCGGCAGCGTCGTCGAGGGCCCGGACTTCATCGAGGTCACCCCGCCCGCGACGCCCGCGCACTGGCTGGCCGGCACGATCCGCACCTACGACGACCACCGCATGGCGATGTGCCTGTCGCTGGCCGCGTTCAACGCGCTGGCCGGCGCCCGGCCGCCGCGCCCGGTGCGCATCCTCGACCCGCAGTGCGTCGCCAAGACCTTCCCCGACTACTTCGAGACGCTGTTCTCGCTGGCCCGCGCCGACGCCGCGGACATCCCGGTGATCGCCATCGACGGCCCCACCGCGTCGGGCAAGGGCACGCTGGCCTCCGAGGTGGCGCATCGCCTGGGCTACGGGCTGCTCGACTCCGGCGCGCTGTACCGCGCCACCGCGTTGGCCGTGCAGCAGGCCGGCGTCGACCCGTCGGACGCCGCCGCCGTCGCCGAACTGGCCGGCCGACTCGACCTGCGCTTCGAGGCCGACCGCGCCGTCCTGGCCGGCGACGACGTCACCGAGGCCCTGCGGCTGGAGGAGACGGGCGTGCTGGCGTCCCGGGTGTCGGTGCACCCGGCCGTGCGCCAGGCGCTGCACGGCCTGCAGCTCGCGTTCCGCCGCCTGCCCGGCCTGGTGGCGGACGGCCGCGACATGGGCACCGTCGTGTTCCCGGGCGCCCCGCTGAAGGTCTTCCTGACCGCCGGCGTCGAGCAACGCGCCGCCCGCCGGCATAACCAATTGATTTCCCGGGGTATTCCTGCTAATATCGACAGTCTTCTCGCCGACCTCCGGGCGCGGGACGAGCGCGACACGAATCGCGCCGTCGCGCCCCTGAAGCCGGCGCAGGACGCGGTGCTGCTCGACAACTCCGGCATGACCATCGACGAAGGCGTCGATGCCGTGCTGGAAGCCTGGGCCAAGCGCCGCATCTGAGAAGGCGGTCGTCGAAAGACGGCCAAGCAGGCCCGCCGCCTGCGTCCCACGCGCCCTCGCAGGCGCCGCCGGATGCGTCGAACACGGACTCCCCGTCCGGTTCGGGGCGGTGGTCGTTCCACCCTAACCCTGCGCCCTCCCCGGGTCGCAATCTGCCGGCAGCGCTGCCTTCCATTCGGTCGCCCCCCGCCGGTCTTCAGGAAAACACATGTCCAAGCCCCAAGCCATCACTGATTTCGCCCCCGGTTCCTTCGCGGCGATGTTCGAGGAATCGCTCAAGAGCAGCGAAATGCGCTCCGGCGAAGTCATCACTGCCGAAGTGGTGCGCATCGATCACAGCTTCGTCGTCGTCAACGCCGGCCTCAAGTCCGAAGCGTACGTGCCCATCGACGAGTTCAAGAACGATCAAGGCGAAGTCGAAGTCCAAGTGGGTGACTTCGTTTCCGTCGCGATCGACGCCGTCGAAAACGGCTACGGCGACACCATCCTGTCGCGCGACAAGGCCAAGCGCCTGGCCTCGTGGCTGTCGCTCGAGACCGCCCTGGAATCCGGCGACTTCGTCACCGGCACGGTCAGCGGCAAGGTCAAGGGCGGCCTGACCGTCCTGGTCAACGGCATCCGCGCCTTCCTGCCGGGCTCCCTGCTGGACACGCGTCCGGTCAAGGACATGAGCCCGTTCGAGGGCAAGACCATGGAATTCAAGGTCATCAAGCTCGACCGCAAGCGCAACAACGTCGTGCTGTCGCGCCGTGCCGTGGTCGAGGCCTCGATGGG
>DASQCX010000422.1:0-3957 GCA_035634455.1 Burkholderiaceae bacterium | reverse complement strand
TGGCCTTTGGGCGGCTGACGTCGATCAGGCCGCGATCATCGGCACGACGTTGTCGCTCGACGCGGCGTCTCGGCCGGCGATCCACATCTCCAGCGCGGCGGCGTCCATCGGGCGGCAGAAGCGGTAGCCCTGCAGCATGTCGCAGCCCTCGCGGCGCAGGAACTGGTGCTGGGCGTCGGTCTCGACGCCCTCGGCGACGGTCTCGAGGTCCAGCGCGCGCGCCATCTGGATGATGGCCTGCACGATGGCGCGGTCGTCCGGGTCGGTGTCGATGTCGCGCACGAAGGACTGGTCGATCTTGAGCGTGTGCAGCGGGAAGCGCTTGAGATGGCTCAGCGACGAGTAGCCGGTGCCGAAGTCGTCCAGCGACAGGCGCACGCCGAGCGCGTGCAGTGCGTCCATCATCGCGATGGCGGCCGCGGGGTTGGCCGTCACGCTCTCGGTGAGCTCCAGCTCGAGGTGCCGGGCGGGCAGGCCGGCGTCGCCGAGCGCGCGCGCCACGGTCTCGGGCAGGCCGGCGTGGCGGAACTGCACGGCCGACAGGTTGACGGCCACGACCATGGGCGCCACGCCGGCGTCCATCCAGGCCTTGAGCTGGGCGACCGCCGTGCGCAACACCCATTCGCCGATCGCGACGATCTGGCCGCTGGTCTCGGCCAGCGGGATGAACTCGGCCGGCGAGACGAAGCCGAACTCGGGATGCTTCCAGCGCAGCAGCGCCTCGACGCCGACCAGGCGCTCGCCGTCGCCGTCCAGCTGCGGCTGGTAGTGCAGCAGCAGCTCGTTGCGCTCCAGCGCGCGCCGCAGCGCCGACTCCAGCTGCAGCTGGCGCGCCGAGCGCTGCTGCATGCCGGCGGCGAACAAGCGCCACGTCGCCTTGCCCTCGTGCTTGGCGCGGTACATCGCGGTGTCGGCGTTGCGCGACAGGATCTCGTAGTCGTCGCCGTCGGACGGGTAGCAGGCGACGCCGATCGACATCGTCATGCTCAGCTCGTGCCCCTGCGCCATGCAGGGCTCGGCCAGGTGTTCCAGCAGCTTGGAGGCGACCAGCTCGGCGCCGGCGGCGTCGGCGCCCGGCAGCAGCACGGCGAACTCGTCGCCGCCCAGGCGGGCGACGGTGTCGACCTCGCGCAGGCACGCGCGCAGGCGGCGCGCGACCTCGCCCAGCAGCGCGTCGCCGACGCTGTGGCCGAGCGTGTCGTTGATGTTCTTGAACTGGTCGAGGTCCATGAACATCAGCGCGAACGGCCGGTGGTCGCGGCGCGACACGCTGGTCAGCTGGCCGACCCGGTCCGCCAGCAGGCTGCGGTTGGGCAGGTCGGTGAGCGTGTCGACGTGCGCCAGCCGCACCAGGTTGCGCTCGACCTCGCGGAACTGGGTGATGTCGTCGAGGACGCCGATGTAGTGGGTCACGGCGCCCGCGGCGTCGCGCTGCTGCGTGACCGCGGCCCAGCAGGTGTAGAGGCTGCCGTCCTTGCGCGCGGTGCGCAGTTCGCCCTGCCAGTGGCCGGTGCTGCGCAGCGCCTCGCGCACCTGGCGCCGCATCGCGCGCCGGGCTATGCCCAGGCCGAGCGCGGCCACCGGCTGGCCCTGCAGCTCGTGGGCGACGTAGCCGCTGATGTCGCAGAAGGCCTTGTTGACGGTGACGACGCGGCCGTCGCGGTCGGCGATGACGAAGCCTTCGCGCGCCTGCTCGAACACGGCGCCGGCGAGCTGCAGCTTGTCCTCGGCCGACCTGCGCTGGGTGATGTCGCGCCCCTCGACCAGCAGGTTGGGCGGCGCGCCGCCGCTGCGAGGGATGGCGCGGATGGCCAGCTCCAGCGTCAGCGCCAGGCCGTCCGGGCGCCGGATGGCCAGCTCGTGGGTGAGGATGGCGCCGGCGGCGGCCTGCGCGACCGCGTCCTGCAGCGCGCGCGCCTGGCCGGCGTCCAGGCCGAGCTCCGGGATCTCCTCGAAGCGGCGGCCGGCGATCTGCGCATGGGTCACGCGCAGCCAGTGGCGGCCGGTGCCGTTCATGTGGCGCAGCGCGCCGTGGGCGTCGAGCACGCAGACCAGGTGCACGCTGCGATCGATCAGCCGGTTGGCCAGGCGCTCGCGCTGCAGCGAGCGGCGGGCGCGCACGGTCTGCGCGAACAGCGCCGCGCCCAGGCCCAGCAGGGCGACGGTGGCCAGCCAGAACAGCCACAGCGGCACGGCGACCAGCTGTGCGGACGCCGTCGGCGCCGCCAGCGCAGGCAGGGCGGCGGTCGCGACGAGGGACGCGACGGCGGCGAGGCGGGCAGGGCGCGGGCGGCGCGCGGCGCCCCGGCAGGCCGGTGCGGTCGTCGGGAACACGCCGATCGCGCCTCCCCGGACGCGTGAGCGAGGGCCGAGAGACAGCATCCCGGCACTTTGCCCCGGATTCGTTGGCCCGAACGGACGGATAAGCTGCGGCGACGTGGCCTATTTCACGCCGACCAGCATTGGCGGCGCGCGAAGGCGGCATTCGACGGCTCCCCGAGGCCGCGAAGCGGCGCGACGCGCATCGCGAAGGCGACCGCCATGCCCGCCCTTAGAATCGACCCATGTCAGGCAGCACCTTCGGCGAACTCTTCCGCGTCACCAACTTCGGCGAATCGCACGGGCCGGCGATCGGCTGCGTCATCGACGGCTGCCCGCCGGGGCTGGCGCTGTCCGAGGCCGACATCCAGGTCGAGCTGGACCGCCGCCGCCCCGGCACCTCGCGCCACGTCACGCAGCGCAACGAGCCGGACGCGGTTGAGATCCTGTCCGGCGTCTACGAAGGCATCACCACCGGCACCCCGATCGCGCTGCTGATCCGCAACACCGACCAGCGCAGCAAGGATTACGGCAACATCCTCGACACCTTCCGCCCGGGCCACGCCGACTACACCTACTGGCGCAAGTACGGCCTGCGCGACCCGCGCGGCGGCGGCCGCTCGTCGGCCCGGCTGACCGCGCCGATGGTGGCGGCCGGCGCCGTCGCCCGCAAGTGGCTCAAGGAGCACCGCGGCACCACCTTCATCGGCTGGATGAGCCAGCTCGGCGACATCGCCATCCCGTTCGTCGACGAGGCGCAGATCCCGCTGAACCCGTTCTTCGCGCCCAACGCGGAGGTCGTCCCGGCCCTCGAGGAGCGCATGGACGCGCTGCGCAAGGCCGGCGACTCCTGCGGCGCGCGCATCGAGGTCGTCGCCCGCGGCGTGCCCGTGGGCCTGGGCCAGCCGCTGTTCGACAAGCTGGACGCCGACATCGCCTACGCCATGATGGGCGTCAACGCGGTCAAGGGCGTCGAGATCGGCGCCGGCTTCGGCAGCGTCGCGCAGCTGGGCAGCGAGCACGGCGACGAGCTGACGCCCGCAGGCTTCGTCGGCAACAACGCCGGCGGCGTGCTGGGGGGCATCTCCACCGGCCAGGACCTGCGCGTCTCGATCGCGATCAAGCCCACCAGCTCGATCCGCACCCCGCGCCGCTCGATCGACCGCGCCGGCAACCCGACGACGGTCGAGACCTTCGGCCGCCACGACCCTTGCGTCGGCATCCGCGCCACGCCCATCGTCGAGGCGATGCTGGCGCTGGTGGTGATGGACCACGTGCTGGCGCAGCGCGCGCAGTGCGGCGACGTCCGGCTCGAGATCCCGCCGATCGCGGGCGCCGCCCCGCGCGCCTGACGCGCCCGCGGCGGGCCGGCACCCCCGTCTGGGGGATATCGCGCGGCTTTCGATCCGGCGCCGCGCGGCTTATCCTGCGGCAGCGCGACGTCGATCGCCGGCACCGCTCCGACGGCGCCGGCTCCGGGCGTCCCGCGCCCCGTCCGCCGCAGTTCGTCGCCCGGAGTTCCGGTTCGTCCAGGCGCACTGCAACTCGTCCAGGCCCAGCAGCACTTCGTCGCAATCCGTCCCCATGCCGTCACCAGCCGATCCACACTCCGTCGAAATTCAGGATGCCCCTGGAACA
>DASQCX010000421.1:0-2390 GCA_035634455.1 Burkholderiaceae bacterium | reverse complement strand
AGAACGCGGCCAGGCGCTCGCGCAGGTTGGCCAGGCCGGTGCCGGGCACGGACGACTCGCCCATGCCGACGCCGTCGTCGCGCACCGACAGCCGCACCGTGTCGCCCTCGCGCGACGTGCCGACCGCGATGCTGCCGCCGGTCTCCGACGGGTCGATGCCGTGGCGCACGGCGTTCTCCACCAGCGTCAGCAGCAGCATCGGCGGGCACGGGAAGCCCTGCAGCGCGGGGTCGCCGTCCACCGTGAAGCGCAGCCGGTCGGGCATGCGCAGGTGCATCAGCTCGAGGTAGCTGCGCACCAGCGTCATCTCGCGGCCCAGCTGCGCGTCGCCGTCGTCCAGGCGCGGCATCGTGGCCTTGAGGTAGGCGATCAGGCTGCGCAGCACCGCCGGCGCGCGCGGCGAGCCGGTCTCCACCAACGCCTGCACGTTGGCCAGCGTGTTGAACAGGAAGTGCGGCTCGACCTGCGCCGTGAGCACGGCCAGGCGCGCGTCGGCGGCGTGGCGTTCGAGGCGCGAGCGCTCCAGCGCCAGCTCCAGGCCCAGCGCCTTGGCCTCGGAGTCGCGCTGGCGCTCGAGCGCGCCGAGCGCCAGCATCAGGCCGACGATGGTGCCGGTGCCCGAGATCAGGATGAAGCCCTGCAGCCGCCCCTCGTGCTGGACCACCGCGCTGAAGTCGCCGCCGGTGGCCAGCAGGTAGACGGCCAGCGTGGCGAGGATGGCGCCGCACAGCACGGACACCGACTGCAGCACCCACGGCGCCACCAGGCGCTGGCGGGACACCACCGCCGCGCTGCGCGCCAGCAGCGTGAAGAAGCCCACGAACAGCGTGCGCCCGAGCAGCACGGTGAACGGCAGCTCGAAGATCGGGCTCATGACGATCGCGACCACCAGCGAGCACGCCAGCGTCAGCCCGATCATGCGCGGCGTGAGCGCCCGCAGGAAGCGGCCCCAGCGCGAACGCGGCGCCTGCTCGGCCCCGGGGCCGGGCGGCGTGGCGGGAAAGGAAGAGGACATGTCCGGACGATAACGCGCCGCGCGCCGCCGGCCCAGGGGCGGCGGGCCGCGGTGCGACGGACGACGGATGGCGGGGGACGGGCGGCGGGCCGCCCTGCCCTCAGAACCCCGCGCGCTGCATCGGCGCGTTCAGCGCCACGCGCAGCGTCTCGGCGCAGTCGGCCAGGTGCAGGCGCGTGGCCTCGCTCAGGCCCGGCCGGCGTTGCGCCGCCTGGATGCGCGGCAGCAGCGCCGCGGCCTCGGCGCGCAGCGTCGAGCGCATGTCCACGCGCACGCCGCCCGGCGTGCGCAGCAGCACGGCGGCCAGCAGGTTGACGTGGTCGCGCTGCAGCTCGCGCCGGCGCGCCGGGATGTCGCCCTTGCCGTCGGCGCCGAAGTTGGCGGCGGCCAGCCACAGCGAGCGCGTGACGCGGGCGTAGACCTCGGCCGCCGTCAGCGCCTGCGCCTGCGCGGCGCGGTCGAGCTTGGGCGCGCTGTCCTCCAGGCGCTGGGCCAGGCCGTCGCTCATGAGCGCGGCCAGCACCTGGCGCTGCACGCCCAGCATCACCGACTCCACCGGATAGTCGGTGGACACCGGCTCGCCGCCGGCGGAGACGTCGCCGCGCTCCATGAAGTCGGGCGCCAGCCGCCGCTGCAGCGCTGGCGAGATGCGGAAGCTGTCGGCCGCGAGCACGCCGTCGACCAGCGCGTCGAGCGCGGCGCGCTGCACGTTGCCGGGCACCGGCTCCATCGGGTCGCGGCCGGAGCCGGGGAAGTCGCGCAGCGTGGCGACGCCGCCCAGCTGGCGCAGCAGCACGCCGGCCGAGCGCGTGGCGTCGCGCAGCGCGAAGGTGACCGAGCGCCGCAGCACGGCGTAGTCCTCGCCGGGCTTGAGCGTGCGCGTCTCCTGGCGCGCGAACAGGTCGCGCGCGATCGCGATGCGCTTGTTCGCGTAGGCGATCGGGTCGGCGCCGAGGTCGCCCTGCAGCGACGCCGGATCCAGGCCGAGGAAGTTGTCCTCGTCGGTGCCGTAGTCCAGGCCCGGCTCGGTGTTGCGCGCCGCGATCCGGAGCAGCTCCGCCTTCTGCTGCGCCGGCGTCGCGTCCGCGGCGAACGGCTTGTAGGCGTATTCGATGGCCCAGAAGTCGTAGGGGCCCAGCGTCGAGTCGAACGCCTTGCCCGCGGGCTCGCCGGGGCGCGGCAGGTTGATGGGCAGGTAGTCCATCACCGAGCCGCCCAGCGGGTGCGTCTTCGTGAACTCGGGGTTGTCGAGATCCTTCTCGCTGTTCATGCGAGAGGCGCGGAAGTTGTGGCGCAGGCCCAGCGTGTGGCCGACCTCGTGCATGGTGACGTCGGTCAGGTAGGCCTCGACGTAGGCCTCGGCCTCGGAGCTGTC
>DASQCX010000420.1:0-1602 GCA_035634455.1 Burkholderiaceae bacterium | reverse complement strand
CGTCGCTCGCCGCGGGTGTTGGCGAGGCTTGCCGCCGCCGTTGGCGAGGTTCGCCGCCGTCGTCGGCGGGATCCTCAGCGGGCGTCGGCGAGGTTCGCCCGGGGGCCGGCGCGGACCGGCATCCATGTCTAGGATGACGTGAATGGCCACCCCGCTCGAGCGCGCCGAGGCGGCACGGGATCGCAACGCGATGGTGCGCTGGACCCGCCGTGTCGTCGCCCACCGACGGGCCATCCTGGCCGCCTGGGGCGTGCTGTTCATCCTCGGCGGCTGGGCCGCCAGCGATCTCGGCAGGCTGCTCACCAACCGCTTCAGCGTGCCCGGGTCGGACTCCGAAAAGGGGCTGACGATCCTGCGCTCGCACTTTCACGAACGCGGCGACGGCGCGTTCACGCTGGTGGTGCGCTCCAACGGCTCCACGGTTTCTCCCGCGCAGGCCGAGGCCGCGGCCCAGCGCGCCGCCACCAGGATCCCGCAGGGCAAAGCGGGGCCACCGCGGCTGGCCGCCGCCAACGTCGCCTACGTCCAGATCACCACGCCGCTGCAGGCCGCCGATGCGAAAAACTATACCGACCGGATGCGCAGCGCGATCGGCTCGGTGCCCGGAGCGCGCACCTATCTAACGGGCTTCCCCGCGCTCGGCCACGACCTGCAGCCGGTGTACAGCCGCGACCTCGGCAAAGGCGAGGCAATCGCCGTGCCGATCGCGCTGATCGTGCTGCTGTTCATGTTCGGCACGCTCGGGGCGGCGATCGTGCCGTTCGCGTTCGCCCTGGCGACGCTGCCCACCACGCTCGGGCTGGTTTGGGTCGTGGCCCATCTCGGCAACATGGCCGAATACGTGACGAACATCGTCACGCTGATCGGGCTCGCGATCGCGATCGACTACTCGATGCTGGTCGTGTTCCGATATCGCGAACAGCTCAGCGCCGGCGAAGATCCGCGCGAGGCGCTCGAGACGACGATGGCCACCGCCGGGCGCGCCACGCTCTTCTCCGGCCTGACGGTGGCGATCGGGCTGGCGCTGCTGCTGCTGATGCCGCTGCCCTTCATGCGCTCGATGGGCGCCGGCGCGGTGCTAATCCCGCTCGTCTCGATCGCCGCCTCGGCGACCTTCCTGCCGGCGCTGCTGTCGGTCCTCGGCACCGGTGTGAACCGGTTTCGGGTGGTGCCGCGCAGGCTGCTTGAGCGGCGCGCCAGCGGGGCGCCGGGGATGTGGTCGCGACTGGCGCGATCGATCATGCGCCGGCCTGTCCTGTACCTGGTCAGCGCCGGGGGACTGCTGATCCTGCTGGCGCTGCCGGCGCTGCAGCTGCACGTGACCGGCGGCGACAACCGCGGCACCCCGCGCGGCACGCAGGCCAGCGACGGCCTCTACATACTGGAGTCGAGCATCGGTCCTGGGCCGCTCGCGCCGCACCAGATCGTGGTGGTCACCGAACATCCGGGCGGCGCCGGCGGCGGCGCCACAGTGGCGGCCGAGCGCCGCCTGGTCGGCGAGCTGAGCCGAGATCCGCGGATCGAGCCGGCGACGATCCAGGCGCCCGCGGTCAGCTCGGCGGCGATCGACCGCCAGGCCGACCTGCTCGACGCCACGGCGCA
>DASQCX010000419.1:0-1528 GCA_035634455.1 Burkholderiaceae bacterium | reverse complement strand
GAAGACGTCCTTCCCGAATTCGTTGCGGACGACGCGACAGACCTCGTAGCCGTTCGGAGTCGGCATCCCGAGATCGAGCATCAGCAACTCGGGCTTTACTTTGCGTGCGGTCGCGATGCCCTCGCTGCCGGCATAAGCGATGTGGACCTCGTGCCCCATGACCTCGAGCAGCGCCGCCAGGCTGTCCGCCGAGTCCTTGAGGTCGTCGACGACCAGCACGCGTCGCTTGTCGCCACGAGACCGCACGGGCCTGCCGGCCGCTCGTTCGCTCCCGCCGCGCACCGGCCGCGGCGCCAGCGGCAGTCGTACGACGAACTCGCTGCCCTTGCCGACGCCGTCGCTGCGCGCCACGATCGTGCCGCCGTGCAACTCGACTAGGCGGCGCGCGAGCGACAGGCCGATGCCCTGGCCGCCCTGCGCGTGCGAACTCGCCGACTCGACCTGCCCGAACATGTCGAAGATCCGGCCGATGTGCTCCTCGGCGATGCCGATGCCGGTGTCCCTGATCTTGACGACGAGTGCGGCGTCGTGCGCCGACGCCGTCACCGCGATCGTTCCACCCGAAGGCGTGTACTTCGCGGAGTTGATCAGCACGTTCGAGAAGACCTGCGCGAGCCGCGTCAGGTCGCCCTGGAGCTGCAGCGTCTCCGCCGGCACGTCGACGAGCAGCTCGTGGCCGGCGCCGTCGATCACCGGCTGCGCGATCTCGATCGCGCGCGCGATCACGGTCGCGAGGTCGAGCCGCTGCACGCGCAGCGTCAGCTTGCCCCGCGTCAGGCGCGAGACGTCGAGCAGGTCGTCGAGCAGGCGCGCCATCTGCGCCGTCTGGCGGCCGATGACGTCGCGGCACCACTCGGCGCGCGCGTCGTCGGGCGGGAGGTGTTGCAACACGCTGATGGCGTTGCGGATCGGCGCGAGCGGGTTGCGCAGCTCGTGCGAGAGCGTCGCGATGAAGTCGTCCTTCTCGCGGCCGGCGTCGCGCAGCACCTGCTCGGCCTTCTTGCGCTCGGTGATGTCCATGACGACGCCGAACGTGCGCACAGGGCGGCCGTTCGGGTCGTACTCGGCCTGGCCGCGATAGCCGATCCAGACGCGGCTGCCGTCGGGACGGCGCAGCCTGAACTCGTCGAAGAACGGCTGGTGCTCGTTGATCGCCAGCCGGCGCCGCTTCGCGAAGCCCGGGCGGTCCTCGGGGTCGAGCAGGTCGATGACGCTCTCGCGCGTCGGCTTGAAGGTCGCGGGCGTGACGCCGAACAGCTCGTACGTCTCCGGCGACCACCACAGCGTGTCGCTCGCGATGTCGAGCTCGTACGCGCCCATGTGTCCGGCACTGAGGGCGAGGCGCAGCCGCTCGCGCTCGACGGCGAGCAGCTGCTCGGCCTGGCGCTTCTCGCTGACGTCGGCCATGACGCTGATCAGCCGCAGCGGCTCGCCTTCGGCACCGCGCGCCGTGACCGCGCCGCGGCCCGAGAGCCAGAGCGTCGTTCCGTCGGGACGGACGACGCGGTAGTCGGCGGCGAACGTGTCG
>DASQCX010000418.1:0-1961 GCA_035634455.1 Burkholderiaceae bacterium | reverse complement strand
CGCATCGCGCTGAGCATGGCCAGTTCGGTGTCGATGTCCTCGAAGCGGGGTCCGAGCACGCCGAGGAGCCGGGCGCCGGCTTCGGTGACCGAGACGCTGCGGGTCGTGCGGGTCAGCAGCCGGACGCCGAGCCGGGCCTCCAGCGCCGTCATGGCGTGGCTGAGCGCCGACCGCGACAACCCGAGCTGCGCCGCCGCGCGGGTGAAGCTGCGCGCCTCGGCCACGGCGACGAAGGCCTGGAGGTCGGCGAGGTTGGTTCGGGTCATTGGTGAATCAGGTGCACAAGTCCATGCAGTCTAGACCGTCTAGCAAGATAGGTCGATGCTGCCCAGAATCACGTTCATGACGCTGAACAAGCGACGCGCGGCGACGCAAGCGCCGCTCCGCTCGACCACGACAAGGCGACCGACATGACCGACCACGCATCCCCTCTCACCGAAGCGCAGCTGAGCATCGGCGCCATCGCGGCGAACACCGCCACCGGCGCCGTGTCCCGGCTCGCCGCCGCGCTGCATCGCGGCCTGGACGCCGGCCTCGCCGTGTCGCAGATCAAGGAGATCCTGGTGCAGCTCTACGCCTACGCCGGCTTCCCGCGCGCACTGAACGCGCTGGGCGAGTTCATGAAGGTGCTGGACGAGCGGCGAGGGCGCGGGATCGAGGATGTCGCGGGTGTCGCGCCGGGCCCCGTGCCGACCGGCGAGCGTCTGCTCGAGGTCGGCACCTCGAACCAGACCAGGCTCTCCGGCGCACCGGTGCGCGGTCCGCTGTTCGAGTTCGCGCCGGCCATCGACCAGTTCCTCAAGACGCACCTGTTCGGCGACATCTTCGCCCGCGACAACCTCGACTGGCCGAGCAGGGAACTGGCCACGGTCGCCGCGCTGGCGGCCATGCAGGGCGTCGAGCCCCAGTTGCTGGCGCATGTGCGCATCGGCGTGAACGTCGGCCTCACGGCAGGCCAGTTCCGGCAGTTCGTCGCGGAACTGGCGACCCGCGGCGACGCCGACGCCGGCCGACGCGCCCTCGCCGCGCTGGACAAGCATCTCGCCGGCACCTCGCAGCGCTGACGCCGCGAGCGGCGACCGATTCACCCCACCAAAGGAATCACCATGGAACTCAAGAGAGCAGGCACGCAGCCATCGATGAAGGGGCCGGCCGAATGGTTCACTGGCACCGTCCGCATCGACCCGCTGAACAACCCGCCGGCGCCGTCGCGGGTGTCCTGCGCCAGCGTCACGTTCGAGCCGGGCGCGCGCAGCAACTGGCACACGCATCCGCTCGGCCAGACGTTGATCGTGACGGCCGGCTGCGGTTGGACGCAGTGCGAGGGCGAGCCCGTCGTCGAGATCCGCGCCGGCGACGTCATCTGGTGCCCGCCGGGCCACAAGCACTGGCACGGCGCGTCAGCCACGACCTCGATGACGCACATCGCCGTCCAGGAAGCGCTCGACGGCAGGAACGTCCTCTGGATGGAGCCGGTCACCGACGAGCAGTACGCCGTCGGGCCGGCACCGCACGTCGAACACAGCCACTGAAGGAGCCGCCATGAGCAACAACATCGAAGGCAAGGTCGTCGTCATCACCGGCGGCAGCAGCGGGCTCGGCGAAGCCGCCGCGCGACACCTGTCGGCCGCCGGCGCAACGATCGTGCTCGGGGCGCGCCGGGTCGAGCGCATGCAGGCGCTGACCAGCGAGTTGGCCGCCGAGGGCCGCAAGGCGGCGTTCCTCGCGACCGACGTCACCGACCGCGCCCAAGTGGGAAAGCTGGTCGATCTCGCCGTGGAGAAGTTCGGGCGCATCGACGTCATGCTGAACAACGCCGGGTTGATGCCGAGCTCGCCGCTCGAGCGCCTCAAGGTCGACGACTGGGAGCGCATGGTCGACGTCAACATCAAGGGCGTTCTCTACGGCATCGCGGCCGCCTTGCCGCACATGCGGCGCCAGAAGTCGGGGCATTTCGTCAA
>DASQCX010000417.1:0-3782 GCA_035634455.1 Burkholderiaceae bacterium | reverse complement strand
ACTGTCGTGGCCTGTTGAGGTTAAAGACTGAAGTGCGATCGCGAAGGCGATCGGGACATTCCGTTCACGGCATCGCGTGCAGGCCGAGTGTGGCAACTCTGTAGCGTGTCGGCACCCCTGCGGAGCTCAACATTCGCTGTGGCTCGTCGTGGCACCTCAAACCAATCTCTGGGCACTGCTCCGCACGAACTTCCATTTCGTCGTTGCAAACTAGGTGCGCCGATCGACGGGAAGAGGCCTGCTGCTTCGGTTATTCGTGCGGAGCAGTGCCCAGAGATTGGTTTGAGGTGCCATGACGTAATGCGAGTCTGTTATCGCGAATGTTGAGCCCCGCAGGGCAGGCGGCGCGCTGCAGAGACAACAAGCGCGATCAGTCGGCGATGCCGTGACTGTGCGACCCGATCGCCTTCGCGATCGCACTTCAGTCCCTAATCTCCACCCACCACGACACAGCAGCCGGGAGGGCGGGGAAGTCTCCCGCGGCGCATCGGGAGTGGGAGCGCACAAGCGGCCGATAGCCGAGCCAGCGATCGACCACGGACGCCTAAGCCGCGGGAGACTTCCCCGCCCTCCCGGCTCTCACCGTCGTGGCCCGCCGAAGGAACCGGCTTTGCGAAGCAAAGCCAACCAGCGCCGCAGGCATACCCCATCATCAAACAGAAAGACCTGCCCCTTGGTCAAGGGACCGCCTCGCCTTGACGCCCACGCACACGCTCACCTAAGGTGGACGCCGCACCAAGGAGGCAAGCTTGACCACCCCCCGCGTCGCCCTCATCGCCGTCCACGGCGTGGCCGACCAGCAACCCGGCGAGACCGCCCGCGCCGTCGTCGACCTGCTGGTGTCCTCGGCGCCGGACGGCACCTGCTACACCTCCGCCTCCACCGAAGCCCTGAGCCTGCGCGTGCCGCCGCTGCTGCCGCAGCAGGACGCGCAACCGCCGGGCGCCCACGCCGCGCCCGCCACGCCCAAGGGCGAGGACCGGCCGCTGATGAAGTCGCTCGCGCAGTCCGCGCGCTCCGACTTCCAGAGCCAGGGCTGGGGTGCGCCCCCGCCGCCGTCGCCCAGGGCGCACGCCGCCGCGAAGTCGGCCGATACCACCGCGCCTCCCGCGCAGCAGGACCGCGGCATCGCCCTGACCAACTACCTGCTCGCCAAGCACGTGCGCAACGGCGCGGCGACCGAGGACTACGACACCCGCCGCATCACCCTGCAGCGCCACGGCGTCGGCCCCGACGATCTCGACGGCACCGACGACGATACCGCCACCCGTGTCGACGTCTACGAGATGTACTGGGCCGACCTGTCGCGGCTGTCCGGCTCGATGCCGCGCATCGTCTCGGAGCTGTTCACGCTGGTGTTCCGGCTGTCCAAGCTGGGCCGCGAGACGGTGGACGAGATGAGCGGCCAGCTCGCGCGCGCCCGCGCGCCGGGCGCGCGCTGGGGGCGCCTGCATGCGCGCGCGTGGGGCGTCGTCACGTGGCTGCAGATCGGGCTGGACTGGCTGTTCGTCAACGGCCTGGCGCTGCTGTTCACGCAGCTCGCGCTGCTGGGCACCCTGCTGGTGTGCCTGGGCTTCACCTCGGGGCTGTCGCCCGCGACCGCGGCCGATGCGCAGGCGGCGGCGACCGCGGCGCTGCACGAGTCCTGGCTGCACCACGGCGTGGCCATCGCGCTGGGCGTGCTGGCGGTGCTGCGGCTGGTCTACCGGCGCGGCGACGGCCGCTGGCTGCAGTTCGCGCTGCCGACGGCGGTGCTGGCCGTGGCGGGCTGGGCGCTCGCGTTCGAGCCCGCGCTCCTGCAGTGGATCACGGCGCTGACCTTTCTCGCGGCCCTGACGATCGTCAACGAGATCGCGCTGCGCATCGCCGACGACCGCTTCCCGCTGGTGCACGTGGTCGGCCGCTGGCTGTGGGCCGCGTCGGCGCTGCTGATGCTGGGCAGCGCGGTGCACGAGACGCAGGCGGTGCCGGCGTCGTCGTGGCGCGAGATCTGGGTGCACGCCGCGCTGTTCACCACCGAGACGGTGCTGCTGATGATCAAGTGGTGGTGGATCGTCGTCGGGCCGCTGCTGCTGGTGTGGTTCGTGGCCGGCCAGCTGGCGCGCGGCGAGTCGGGCTACGCGTCGCGCGCCAGCATCGCCACCGGCCGCCTCGGGCTCACGGTGTCGTTCGGCATGTTCCTGGCCGTGACGATGACGACCTGGGCGCTGCTCGAGCCGGTGCTGGACGACGCCGTCGAGGGCACCGGCTACCGGCCCTGCATCTTCGCGTTCGAGCCCGCGGCCGGCGCGCCGCAGCCGGCGGCCTCGGCGGGCGCGAACGCCTGCATGTGGACCAGCCGCAACGCCAAGGAGGCCGCCGCGCACGAACGCCTGCCCGGTGCCCACGCCGTGCTGGACGACCGCTACGCCAAGAGCACCAGCGCGTTCTCGCTGCTGGCCACGCTGCTGCTCGCGCTGGTGGCGTACGCGCTGACGATGTTCACGCCCAGCGTGCTGGCCGAGCTCAAGCTGATCGCCGACGCGCGGCGCGACGCGCACCAGCAGCAACTGGACAAGCGCCACCCCAAGCACGCCCGCGCCACGCTGCACCAGCGCACGCAGCGCGCCCGCGCGCTGGGGCGCTGGCTGACGGCCGGCTACCGGCGGCTCGATGCCGTCGTCGCCTGCGTCAGCGCGCTGGGCGTGGCGCTGAGCGCGGGCATCGCGCTGCTGTTCCTCAGCACGGTGTTCGAGCAGAAGATGGTGGCGGCGTGGATCGCAGGCGCGCATCTGGACGGCCTGGTCGGCTGGCTGGCGGCGCGCGAGGACGACGTGTCGTCGCTGTCGCGCGGCCTGACCGACCCGCTGCAGGCGGCCGTGTTCAGCGCGGCCGGCATCGGCGCGGCGCTGTCGCTGCTGGGCGGCACGCTGTCGCGCCGCCTGCCCTCGCTGCGCGGCCCGCTGGACGTGGCGATGGACGTCGACAACCACTTCCGCGAGTTCCCGCGCACCGACATCCCGCGCGCCCACATCTTCTCGCGCTACGCCGCGCTGCTCAAGCACCTGCAGTCGCAGGGCTACGAGCGCATCGTGATCGTGTCGCACAGCCAGGGCACGGTGATCAGCTCGGAGCTGCTGCGCTTCCTGTCCAGCCGCGACCAGCGGGCGCCCGCGGCCGGCGCCACCCCGCTGGTGGCCGGCAGACCGCTGCCGCCGATCAGCCTGCTCACGCTGGGCTGCCCGCTGCGCCAGCTGTACGGCGCGCGCTTCCCAGGCCTGTACGCGTGGGTGCTGGCGCGCAACGGCGCGGCGTTCGGGCCGCGCGCCGACGACATCGGCGTGCAGCGCTGGATGAACGCGTTCTGCAGCGGCGACTACGTGGGCCGCTGGCTCTGGAGCAGCGCCGACAAGTCCGCCGCGCTGGCGCACCCGACGATCAGCGCCGTGGGCCACGACCCGTTCGGCCGCGTCGACGCCTACACCGGCTTCAACCCGATGCCGCCCGCCGAGGCTCACCTGCACGAGGCGCGCGAGGCCGAGGTCTGCCTGGGCCTGGGCGCGCACACGCACTACTTCGACCGCGACCAGTCGACCGTGGCCTGGATGATCGACTGGCTGGTGCGCGCGCGCCCGCTCGGCGAGGACGAGGGCCCGTCCGACCTGGAGCGCCCGGTGCCCACCATCGATGCGACGGACGGCCCGCAGGCGCAGGTCGTGCCGGCGGACGCCTCGGTCGTCTCGGACGGCGTCGCGGCGCCCGCGGCCGCGCCCGATGCGCCCGCCCCGGCGCCGTCCGCCTCC
>DASQCX010000416.1:0-4210 GCA_035634455.1 Burkholderiaceae bacterium | reverse complement strand
TCCGGGAAAAAGCCCGGATAAGTGCAGCGGTCGTGCGGTTACGACACCAGCGGAATCCCGGATTTTACGGGCCGATGGGATAATTCCTCCACCATGACGATCTCCTTGAAGTCCGCCGCCGACATCGAAGGCATGCGCATCGCCGGCCGCCTCGGCTCGGAAGTGCTGGACATGCTCACGCCGCACGTCAAGCCCGGCGTCACCACGGAGCAGCTCGACAAGCTGGCCCACGACTACATCTTCGAGGTCCAGAAGGGCGTCCCGGCGCCGCTGAACTACTGCCCGCCGGGCTACACGCCCTACCCGAAGTCGATCTGCACGTCGATCAACCACCAGGTCTGCCACGGCATCCCGAACGACCGGCCGCTCAAGGACGGCGACATCGTCAACATCGACGTCACGGTCATCAAGGACGGCTGGCACGGCGACACCAGCCGCATGTTCATCGTCGGCAAGGGCTCGATCGCGGCCAAGCGGCTGTGCCAGATCACCTACGAGGCGATGTGGAAGGGCATCGAGAAGGTCCGGCCGGGCGCGCGCCTGGGCGACATCGGCCACGCGATCCAGGTGTTCGCGGAGAACGCCGGCTACTCGATCGTGCGCGAGTTCTGCGGCCACGGCATCGGCCTGAAGTTCCACGAGGAGCCGCAGGTGCTGCACTACGGCCGCCCGGGCACGCTGGAGGAGCTGGTGCCGGGCATGATCTTCACGATCGAGCCGATGATCAACGCCGGCAAGCGCGACATCAAGGAATTCGGCGACGGCTGGACCATCGTCACCAAGGACCGCTCGCTGTCGGCCCAGTGGGAGCACACCATCGTCGTCACGGAGACCGGCTACGAGGTGCTGACCATCTCGGCCGGCAGCCCGCCGGTGCCTGAGTTCGTCAAGAACCCGGTGCTGAACCGGCTGCTCACCGACGCCCCCGCGGGCGCCGCGACGGCCTGACGGTTCCGTGTCCGCCCTGCCCTCGCCGACCGGCGCGCAGCGCGCCTCCGTGGCCGACATGCGCGAGCGTTTCCGCTCGGGCAAGGCGGCGCTGCTGAATCATTTCGCCGAATCGCGCGCCACCGCGCCCGCGGCCACCGCGCTGCTGAAGGCGCTGGCCAGGCACGTCGACCAGACGCTGGCCGAGCTGTGGTCGCACGCCGGCATGCCCGTCCAGGCCGCGCTGCTGGCCGTGGGTGGCTACGGGCGTGGCGAGCTGTTCCCGTATTCCGACGTCGACGTCCTGGTGCTGCTGCCCAACACCCAGGCCGGCGGCCTGGACGCCCACTCCGAGGCGCTGCGCGGCACGATCGAGGGCTTCATCACGGCGTGCTGGGACATCGGCCTGGAGATCGGCTCGTCGGTGCGCACCGTCGACGAATGCCTGCTCGAGGCGCGCGCCGACGTCACCGTGCAGACCGCGCTGCTCGAGAGCCGCTTCCTGACCGGCTCGCGCCGCATGTTCAACGCGTTCCGGCGCGTCAACACCGAGGCGATGGACCCGCAGGCCTTCCTGCGCGCCAAGACCTTCGAGATGCGCCAGCGCCAGGTCAAGTACGAGGACACGCCCTACTCGCTGGAGCCCAACTGCAAGGAGAGCCCGGGCGGGCTGCGCGACCTGCAGGTGCTGACCTGGATCGCGCGCGCCGCGGGCCTGGGCCGCACCTGGAGCGAGATGGCCACGCACGGGCTGCTGACGCCGTTCGAGGTCAAGCAGCTGCAGCGCCACGAGGGCACGCTCAAGCTGATCCGCGCGCGGCTGCACCTGGTCGCGCGGCGGCGCGAGGATCGCCTCGTGTTCGACCTGCAGACGGCCGTGGCCGAGTCCTTCGGCTACCAGGGCAGCACGACGATGCGCGCGTCCGAGATGCTGATGCAGCGCTACTACTGGGCGGCCAAGGCGGTGTCCCAGCTCAACGAGGTGCTGCTGCTCAACCTCGAGGAACGCATCAACGGCTCGGAAGACCTGCCGATGCAGCCGCTCAACGAGCGCTTCCTCGACCGCAACGGCCTGCTGGAGGTGGTGTCGGACGACCTCTACAAGCGCGAGCCGCACGCCATCCTCGAGACCTTCCACCTGTACCAGACGACGCCGCACCTGCGCGGCCTGTCGGCGCGCACGATGCGCGCGCTGTACAACGTGCGCAACCAGATGAACGGCGCGTTCCGCAAGGACCCGGTCAACCGCGCGCGCTTCCTGGCCATCCTGCAGGCGCCCGAGGGGCAGACGCACGCGTTCCGGCTGATGAACGCCACCTCGGTGCTGGGGCGCTACCTGTGGGTGTTCCGCCGCATCGTCGGGCGCATGCAGCACGACCTGTTCCACGTCTACACGGTCGACCAGCACATCCTGATGGTGCTGCGCAACGTGCGCCGCTTCTTCATCCCCGAGCACGCCCACGAGTACCCGAAGTGCACCGCGCTGGCCGCGAGCTTCGACAAGCCCTGGCTGCTGTACATCGCCGCGCTGTTCCACGACGTGGCCAAGGGCCGCGGCGGCGACCACTCCGAGCTCGGCGGCACCGAGGTGCGCCGCTTCTGCCGCGACCACGGACTCGCGAAGGAAGACTCGGACTTCATCGAGTTCCTCGTCCGCCACCACCTCACGATGAGCCACGTGGCGCAGAAGGAGGACCTGTCCGACGCCAACGTCATCGCCGACTTCGCCGCCAAGGTCGGCGACCCGCGCCGCCTGACCGCGCTGTACCTGCTGACCGTGGCCGACATCCGCGGCACCAGCCCCAAGGTGTGGAACGCGTGGAAGGGCAAGCTGCTGGAGGACCTCTACCGCCTGACGCTGCGCAAGCTGGGCGGCGAGGTGCTGGCGCTCGACGCCGAAATCGAGGCGCGCAAGAAGGACGCGCGCCAGATCCTCGCGCTGCACTCCGCCCTGCCCGGCACCGAGGTGCCGCTGTGGAAGACGCTGGACCTCGGCTACTTCGTGCGCCACGACCCGAACGAGCTGGCCTGGCACGCGCGCTCGCTGTGGCGCCATCTCGAGACCGCGGTGCCCGTCGTGCGCGCGCGCCCGTCGCCGCACGGCGAGGGACTGCAGGTGCTGCTGTTCTCGCCCGACCGCCCCGACCTGTTCGCGCGCATCTGCGGCTACTTCGACGGCGCCGGCTTCTCCATCCAGGACGCCAAGATCCACACCACCAGCGCCGGCTTCGCGCTCGACACCTTCCAGGTCGTCAACCCGGCCTACGAGGACGACGGCCCGGCCGGCTACCGCGACCTGATCGCGCTGGTCGAGCACCAGGCGGCGCTGGCCGCCGGCTCGGAGGGCCCGCTGCCGACGCCGCGCGCCAGCCGCGTGTCGCGCCGCGTGAAGTCGTTCCCGGTGGTGCCGCGGGTGTCGCTGCGACCGGACGAGCGCGCCCAGCGCTGGCTGCTGTCCATCAGCGCCAGCGACCGCTCCGGCCTGCTGTACGCCGTCGCCCGCGTGCTGGCGCAGTACCGCATCAACCTGCAGCTGGCCAAGGTGTCGACGCTGGGCGAACGGGTCGAGGACACCTTCCTCGTCGACGGCGCGGCGCTGCAGAACAACAAGCTGCAGATCCAGATCGAGACCGAGATCCTGGACGCGATCAGCGCGACCTGACGAGCGCCCGCCGCCGTCAGCCGCCGAAGTGGCGCCAGCGGCCCTCGGACACGACCTCCACCGTGCCGTCGACCACCTGGATGGCGGTCTGGTCGTCGATGGCGTAGGCCGGCCCGCCGAGCCTGGCCGCCCAGCGCTGCGCGTCGGCAATCGAGTTCTCGGGCATGTCGGGGTGATCCAGGTGCGGGAAGATGGAGAAGTCCACGACGCCCAGCGCGACGTCCGCGCCGGTGATGGGCGGCCGGGCCTCGATGAAGTCGTCGCCGACCCGCGGCGCCATTACCATGCTGCCGGCGCTCAGCCCGACCCACACCGTGTCGTGCAGCGCGGGCAGCAGGTCCGCGAGGCCCGACTGCCGCATCCAGTGGGCCAGGTACAGCGCGTCCCCGCCGTTGACCAGCAGCACGTCCGCCTCGCGGACCCAGCGCTGCCAGCGCTCCACGGGGATGCTGGGCAGCGCGGTGAGCTCCAGCACGCCCAGGGACTTCCAGCCCAGCTCGCACATGGGCGTGGACACCTGGCCGGCGATGAAGCGCCACGCTCCCCCGGGGCTGCCGCGCGGGTGGCCGTAGCCCGCGGTGGGGATGCACAGCGCATGCGCCTCGGCGATCGGCTTGCCCA
>DASQCX010000415.1:0-3477 GCA_035634455.1 Burkholderiaceae bacterium | reverse complement strand
GTTCGGCGGACAGCCGCGTGCCGCCTACCATGCCGATCCGTTCTTGGTGCCGCCGCTGGCCACGGGCGCGCCGTCGCTGAAGGCGCAGGCCGAGAGCGGTATCAGTTTCATGATCCGCACCGTGCACCGGCATCCGGGCCGTGTGACCTTGTGGATGGGCGGGCCGTTGACCGACCTTGCGCTGGCCGCACGCGAGGATCCCGGCTTCGCCGCGGCCGCGCGGGAGCTCGTCTTCATGGGCGGGAGCTTCAACCCGGTGGCGGCCGACAACTCGTTCGCCGACGAGTACGCGCATTCGCCCCGGCGTGAATTCAACATGCTGTGGGACGCCGAGGCGGCATCCGCTGTGTTGCACGAGGCGTGGCCGCGCATCGTGCAGATCCCGGTCGACCCGACGACGAAGACCTTCTTCCGCAAGGAGCTGTACGCCGAGATCGGTCGTGGCGGCACGCCGGTGGCGTCCTATGTCGCCCGCTTCGGGGAAGGCTTTCCGATGTGGGACGAGCTGGCGGCGGCCGTGTGGCTGGACCCGTCGCTCGTCAAGCGCAGCCAGAAGATGCTGGAGGACGTGGCGGTCGGCGATGGCGCCGACTATGGCAGCACGCTCAGTTGGCCGGTCGGCCGCGGTCCGGGACTGGGGGAGCGCGAGGTCGAGGTCGTCCAGGACGTGGACGTGCCGCGGTTCGAGCGCCTGACGGTCGAGCTGCTGGGCGCGGCCCGGGCGCCCGTGCATTGAGACGCCTCGAGGGATGGATCCGTGTTGTATCGTCCGGGCCCGGCGCGGATGCGAGCAGCGGTCGATGATCGCTTCGAGACAAGTCGTCGCAAGCCTTTGACAGAATCCGGCCACGCTCGTCGGAACCGCGGGGGTCGTGACCATGAATTCGATTGCGCTTGTCTGTGCTGCCGCCATGGGCCTGTTGCTGTTCGGTCTCGGCCTTGCAGTTTCCGCCTTGCGCATGCGCTCGGGGACATTCAACGCAGGCGCCGTCGCGGTCGACAGTGTCCTGCAACGCGTCGTCCGCGCTCACGGCAATACCGCCGAGTTCGCGCCTCTGCTCGTCGTGCTCGTGCTGTTCCTGGGGGCGCGCAATCCGCCGGCCTGGACCGTCGTCTGCATCGTCGGCGCGACGATCTGCCGCTTTCTGCTGGTGATCGGGCTGGTCTTCGCAGGGCCCATGTCGCGACCCAACCCGCTGCGGTTCGTCGGGGCACTCGGAACTTATCTTTTCGGGGCCGCCTTGTGCCTGGCGTTGATCCGTTGAGTCTCGCCGACGTGGTGACTTCTCGATGTCGCGATGCAGCGCGATCGACCGGGAGCGGTCCGGATCGGCGGCTGCCTTCGAACAGGCCGACGAGAGGCGACAGGTGACGGCGCTCGACATCGATGCGGTGGAGGCGTTCGTCCTGGTCGCCGAACTGCGCAGCTTCACGCGTGCCGCGGAGGCGCTGGACTCCACGCAGTCCGCGGTCAGCGTGCGGATCCGCCGCCTCGAGGACAGACTGGGCCGGCGACTGCTCGAGCGCACGCCGCGTCAGGTGCGGCTGTCGGCGGATGGCGAGGCCTTCCTGGCTTCGGCCCGTGAGCTCGTTGCTGCTCATCGACGAGCGGTGGGCGCCTTCGATGCGCCGCGGCGCCGGCTCCTGATCGGCATCAGCCATCACGTCGTCGGCGCGGAATTGCCCATGATCCTGCGCGAGATGTCGCTGCGCGCGAGCCAGGTGATCGTCGAAATGCGCGTCGGCACGTCGCGGGACCTGTTCGACGCGTTCGAGCGCGCCGAGCTGGATGCGGTGATCGTGCTGCGGCACGACAGCCGACGCAACGACGGCGAAGTACTCATGAACGAGGCATTCGCTTGGCTCGGCAGCCCGGAGTTCGTCCATCGGGCGGAGCTGCCGCTGCCCGTGGCGTTGCAGGCGGAGCCGTGCAGCATTCGGCGCATGGCCGTCGATGCGCTGTCCGTCGCGGGCGTTGCCTGGTCGGAGGCGTTCGTGGGCGGCGGGGTGATGACCACGGGCGCTGCCGCGGCGGCGGGACTGGCGGTCGCCGTGCTGGCCACGCGCGTGGCACCGGCGGGCACGATCGACGTCGGTGCGCGCCTTGGCCTGCCGCCGCTGCCGTCGCGCGAACTGGTATTGCACACCGCCGTCACCGACGCTCCGGCTCGCGACGCGTTGCGCAAGCTGGCCAACGCCCTGCGCTCGACCGCGGGCGCCGCCGCCTGAAGTTGGCGGCGAGGTCGCCGGGTCGTCAGCGAGACGACTCGGCGCCCGTCTCCTTGGCCGCGGTCGACGTGCTGGCGCCATCGTCCCGCGCTGTCACGGCGAGGTCAGGCGCCGGGCCCGTGTCGATGTACCGCCTGGCCAAAGCGATCGCTCCGGTCGTCAGGCCGACCACGAGCAGCCCGACCGACAGCAGCGAGGCCAGGTGTGCAACGATGACCGGCCCGCGACCCAGCTTGTCATGCCGGGGCTGTCCTTGGCATGGCGCGTGAGGGGGAACCGCTTGAATGCCATGCGCGGTCGAGCCGCGGGTCCTGCGTTGTTCGTCCATGGGTCGCGAGCTTGGTCGTTGCGGAGCTCGAAGCGTGCGAGCAAGTCCGCGCCGGCACCAGGGGGCGCGACGACTTTCTGTGATGAGCGAACGGCATGGTGGCCGGGTGCGGTGCCTGCTCAGCGAGCTGCCTGCGCCGTCGACGCGGGCGCCGTGGCGGCATAGCGGTCCCAATGCTCGGCCAACTCCCGCACGACGGGGCTGCCGACCAGGTAGGCCGCCGCTATCGCCTCGGCGTAGCCTGCATAGTTGCCCGTGGCTTCGCTCTTGAGCAGCGCCGCGGCGCTGCCTCCGCGGGGCGGCCGGGAGAAGTCGCTGGCGGTGCGCAAGTCGAGTGCCCGCGCGGTATCGGCCTTGCCGGCCTGGGCCAGCATGCTCAAGGCCTGCAGATAGCTGACATCCTCTTCCGCGGTGGTGGCCAGGCTGCCCTGGCCCTGCGTCCAGTAGGACACCCACTGTTCTGCCCAACGCGTCATGGACGCGCCGATCCAGAAGCGGTCGGCGGTCAGCGTATCGCCGAGAAGGACGAAGGGCGCGCGTCGGGCGGCCGGCGCATCGGCATAGCCGGCGCGGGCGGCCTGCAGCTTGGCGTCGTCCGGCAGCTTCAGCCCGGCGGTCAGTTCATAGGCCCAGCGCGTGAGCGCGGCGTTCAAGGTGAAGACCTGGACGCCGTTGCTGGAGACCGCCGGCGGCGTGGGTGGCGCGAACGGGCGCGCGCGGTCGTAGGGGACGATGCCGGTCGACCAGCCGCGCGGCATGTCGCGTGCGTCGATCTCGTAGGCGAGGTCGCCGTCGACCACGTGGGTGGCCCACGCGGCGGAGCCGATCGAGCCGATGGCCGGATCGATCCCACCGATGCCGGCGAGGATCCAGTACGCGTGGCTGAGGTCGAAGCGCGGATCCATGCCGAGCGCCATGAT
>DASQCX010000414.1:0-3466 GCA_035634455.1 Burkholderiaceae bacterium | reverse complement strand
TGTTACCCACCGCGACGAACGATTGTTCGGCGGCGCATGGCGGGCACGTAGTCTCCTGGACATCAACCACGCGTCCAGGAGAGCCGACATGTTCCAGACCGCCACCCGCATTTCGGATCCGTCCCCCATGTCGCCTGTCCGTGCGGCGGTCGCGACGGCCAGCGAAGACCAGGCGAGCAGCCACCGGATCGCGACGAGCCTGGACCGGATCCGGCAAAGCGTGGCTATCCAGCGCCGCATCGTGCGCCAGGGCGACTTCGTCTACCAGGCCGGCAAGGCGTTCGCGCAACTGTTCGTGGTCAACACGGGGATGTTCAAGGTGGTCAACCTGTCGCGCGACGGTCGCGAGCAGATCGTCGCGCTGAAGTATCGCGGCGACTGGATGGGCTTCGACGGCATCGCCGACCATCGCCACGACTGCGACGCGGTCGCCATGGACACGGGCGAGGTGTGGTCGATCTCGTACGACGCGCTGCTGCAGGCCGGTGCCCGGGAGCCGGCCCTGATGGCGACGCTGCACCGGGCCATGAGCCGCGAGATCGCGCGTGATCGCGGCTCGCTCATCTCGGTGTGCACGCTGCCCGCCGATGCCCGGGTGGCCGACTTCCTGTGCAACTGGGCCGGCGCGCTCGCCTGCCGCGGCCTGCGCACCGATCAGGTCACCCTGCGCATGACCCGTGCCGAGATCGGCAACTACCTGGGCCTGACGCTGGAGACCGTCAGCCGTGCGCTGTCGCGCCTGGACCGCGAGGGCCTCATCCGCTTCGTGGACAAGAGGCGGCGCGAGTTGCACCTGCCTGATCTGCCGGCGCTTGGCGAGTTCGTCCGCCAGGGTGTCGAGCCGGTGTCGCAAACGCTTCAGTGAAGCCGCTCGCCGCAGGAAGATCACCTGTTGCGGCGGATCAAGCGTCCCGCGCCCGGTCGGGACGATGCTCGGGGCGTTCGCTTCTTGATGGAGGATGTCGTGGTCAACGGTTCCGATCCTGTGCGCGCTTCCAGCGAGGTGGCGGCCTCGAACGACAGTTCCGTGGCGAACCGCGCGGCGCGCTACCGGCACATCCTGCTGCCTTTCGACGCCAGCGCCGTTTCACGCCGGGCCTTCGACGAGGCGCTGCGCCTGGCGCGCGAACGCGGCGCCAGGCTCGAGTTGTTCAACGTCTTCGATCCGGCCACGCACGTGAGCGGCTTCGAGCCCGCGCGCCAGCTCGTCGATGAGCTGCTGCCCCGCGCGCGGACGCGTGCGCTGGCGGATCTCGAGGCGGCCGCGCAATCGGCTCGCGCAGCCGGGGTCGAGTGCGATGTGTGCCTGGTCGACGGCGATGTGGCCGAGCTCCCGGACGCCATCGTCCACCGAGCCTCGCAGATGGGCGCCGACCTGGTCGTCATGGGCACGCACGGCCGCACCGGCGTGGATCGCTTCATGCTGGGAAGCATCGCCGAGCAGCTGCTGCGCCGGGCAAGCGTGCCGGTGCTGCTGGTTCGAACGGCCGGCGACGAGGCGTGACGCGATGAGCACGAACCGGAGCCCGCGGGTGCCGACGCTGGAGATGCCCTTCGGCGACGCCCCGGTCGCGTTGCCTCCGCCCCGATTGCCGTTCCTGGAATTGCAGTTCGCCTTCCAGGTGCGGCGATCGACCAGGGAGCTGCTCCCCGATGCGCTGACCCTCGAGGAGATCGGGTGCCTGCTGTGGGCGGCGGGGGGCGTGAACCGCTCCGTCGGCAATGGCCGCACGGCGCCGTCGGCCGAGGGATGGCACGAGGTCGACGTCTACGCCGTGACGGCGCAGGGCGCGTGGCTCTACGACGCGCTCGAGCATGGCCTGCTGCCTGTCGCCGCGGGGGACTTGCGTTCGGCGACCGGAGAGCAGGAGTTCTGCGCCGACGCGCCGCTCAACCTCGTCTACGTCGCGGACCACTCCCGGATGCCGGATGCGCGGCCGGAACAGCGGGAGTTCCTCGCCGGCGTGACCGCGGGGGCGATGGCGCAGAACGCCTACCTCGCCGCCGCGGCGTTCGAGATGGGGTGCGTCGTGCGCGCCATGATCGACCGTCCGCACCTCGGGGCTTCGTTGAAGCTGGGCAGCATGCAGCACGTCCTGCTGGCCCAGACCTTCGGCTGGCCGCGGCGCGGCGACGCCGTCTAGCGCGATGCGGCTGCACGGGCCCCGCGGAATGCCGACCATCACCGCGCAGGCCGGCTGCGCCGGCAGCCTTCGCCTGCTCGACGCCCTTCGCCGTCGCCTGTCGCGCAACGGACGGCAGGTCGTGCTGCACGAGACGCACCTGTCCTGGGTCCTCCTGGCCGGCCGCCTGGCGGTGAAGCTGAAGAAGCCGGTCCGGCTGCCGTTCGTCGACTTCTCGAACGCAGCGGTGCGCCGACAGGCGTGCGACGCGGAGCTGCGCTTGAACCGCCGCCTTGCGGCCGACCTGTATCGCCGCGTGGTCGTCGTCGGCGGCTCGGCGGATGCCCCGCGCTTCGAGCGCGGCAGCGGGGCCATCGACGCCCTGGTGTGCATGCGCCGGTTCCCGGACGGCGCGTTGATGTCCGAACGCTTGGCCGCCGGCCGGCTCGAGCCCCGCCACGTCGAGCGGCTGGCCGCGCGCGTGGCGCGGTTCCACGATGCGGCCGGGATCGTGTCGGACGACGGCGATCCCGTTCGACGGTCGATCGAGCCGGTCGCGAAGCTGCTCGGGCAGCTCGATCGCTTCGAGGCGGCGCCATGGATCGCGGACGCCACGCGCTGGCTCGACGAGGAGCGCGCGCGGCTCGGGCCCGTCTTCCGGCGTCGCCGTGCCGCCGGCGCCGTGCGCGACGGCCACGGCGACCTGCACCTGGCCAACGCGGTGGTTCTCGGCGACGACGCGACGGCGTTCGACTGCATCGAGTTCGACCCGTCGCTGCGCCGCATCGACGTCATGGCCGATGTCGCGTTCATGACCATGGACCTGGAGGCCCATGGGCGGGCCGATCTGGCGCACCGGTTCCTCGACGCCTACCTCGAGGCGCGCGGCGATTTCGAGGGGCTCGCCGTGCTTCGCTTCCACGAGGCGGCGCGCGCCTGCGTGCGCCGGCTGGTGCAGCGGCTCGGGCCCGGCGGGCTGGCTTCGGGCGCGACGGACTACCTCGAGGTCGCGAACCGCAAGATGAGCGCCCCGCCGACGCCGCGGCTCGCGATCACCAGCGGCCTGTCCGGCTCGGGCAAGTCGACCATCGCCGCTCGGCTGGTCGACGCGACGGGCGCGATCCGGGTGCGATCGGACGTGGAGCGCAAGCGCCTGGCCGCGGCGGACGGCGTCGACGGCGCGGCGCTCTACGGCGGCGAGATGACGGCGCGGACCTATGCCCGCCTGGCGACGGCCGCGCGCGTGGCCCTGGCGGCCGGCTACAGCGTCATCGTCGACGCCGCCTTCCTGCACCGGCGCGAGCGTGACGAGTTCGCCCGGCTCGCGGCCGAACTCGGTGTGC
>DASQCX010000413.1:0-2096 GCA_035634455.1 Burkholderiaceae bacterium | reverse complement strand
ATCGCCATGCCGACCATGCCGAAGATGTTGCCGCGGATCGACGTCGTCGGATGCGACAGGCCCTTCAGGGCCTGGATGAAGCAGATGCTCGCGACGAGGTAGAGCAGCGTGACGACGTTGAGGCTCACGCTTTCTTCTCCTCCGTTGCTGCGGCCTTCGGTCGGTCCTTCTTCTTGAACATCTCCAGCATTCGTCGCGTCACGAGGAAGCCGCCGAAGACGTTGACCGCGGCGAGCGCGACCGCGAGCACGCCCATCGACTTGCCGAGGCCGGTCTCGGTGAGCGCGGCGGCGAGCATCGCGCCGACGAGGACGATCGCCGAGATCGCGTTCGTCACCGCCATCAGCGGCGTGTGCAGCGCCGGCGTCACGGTCCAGACGACGTGGTAGCCGACGTAGATCGCGAGCACGAAGATGATCAGGTTGACGACGGTGTGGGAGACGACGTCCATGCGGGCCTACTTTCTCTTCACTTCGCCGCCCTGCGTCATCAGGCAGGCGGCGACGATGTCGTCGTCCATCGGAACGGCAAAGCCGCCATCCTTCGGCAGGACGAGCTTGAGGAAATCGAGGACGTTCCTCGCGTAGAGCGACGACGCGTCGGCGCCGACCTGCGCGGCCAGGTTGGTCTCGCCGACGATCGTGACGCCGTGCTGGACGACGGTGCGGTCGGCGACGCTGAGCGGCGTGTTGCCGCCGACGCCGTCGGGCCCGCGGCCGGCGGCGAGGTCGACGATCACCGAGCCCGGCTTCATCGCCTTGACCATCTCCTCGGTGACGAGCACCGGCGCGGCGCGGCCGGGGATCAGCGCCGTCGTGACGACGATGTCGGCGAGCGCGATCCGCTTGGCGACCTCGACCTTCTGGCGGTCGAGCCAGCTCTGCGGCATCGGGCGTGCGTAGCCGCCAACGCCCTCGGCCGCTTCCTTCTCCTCTGCAGTCTCGTACGGGACGTCGATGAACTTGGCGCCGAGCGACTCGACCTGCTCCTTGACGCTGGGCCGCACGTCGGTCGCCTCGATCACCGCGCCCAGGCGCTTGGCGGTGGCGATGGCCTGCAGGCCGGCCACGCCCACGCCGAGGACTACGACGCGCGCCGCCTTGATGGTGCCGGCGGCCGTCATCAGCATCGGGAACAGGCGCTGGTACTTGTCGGCCGCGATCATGACGGCCTTGTAGCCGGCGATGTTGGCCTGCGAGGACAGCACGTCCATGCTCTGGGCGCGCGTGGTGCGCGGCGCGGCCTCGAGCGCGAAGGACGTCAGCTTCGCTGCGGCGAGCTTGGCCAGGCCGTCGCGGTCGAACGGGTTGAGCATGCCCACCAGCACGGCGCCCGGCTTCATCAGCCCGAGTTCGTCGGACAGCGGGGCGCGCACCTTCAGGACGAGGTCGGCGCCGAGCGCGGCGGCGCGGTCCACGATCTCCGCGCCCGCGGCCACGTAGGCCTCGTCGGTGGCGCTGGCGGCGACGCCGGCGCCCGACTGCACCCGCAGCACGTGGCCCTGCGCCTTGAGCTTCTTGGCCGTCTCCGGCGTGACGGCCACGCGCGTCTCGCCCGCCGCCGTCTCCAGCGGAACACCGATCAACATGGATGTCTCCTCGCCAACTTTGTCGTCCTGGTTCGCAAGATCCGGGCCTGTCGTGCCGACCCCGGCCGGGCCCGCCCGCCCTGTACCAATGGGCCACGCCTGCGCAATAGCGGTACAGCTTACACACATTGCCCCCGGGCGTTTAGTGACGTGCCTCGGGCCGGTGAGGCGTCGACGCAACGCCACACCGCGGGCGCCATCCCACGGAATCGCTGGCCGGCGCGCGCCGGCGCCGCGACAATCGCCGGCCATGGCAGCAGATCGTTGGAAGCCGAGCGTCACCGTGGCGGCCGTCATCGAGAAGGACGGGCGCTACCTGATGATCGAGGAGATGACGCGGGACGGCCTGCGCATCAACAACCCGGCCGGCGGCCTGGAGCCGGGCGAGTCGCCCGTGGCCGGCGCGATGCGCGAGGCGCTCGAGGAGACGGCCTGCCACTTCACGCCCGAGGCGCTGCTGGGCGTCTACGTGGCGCGCAACCCCGATTCCGAGCGCGGCCCCGGCGTC
>DASQCX010000412.1:0-3749 GCA_035634455.1 Burkholderiaceae bacterium | reverse complement strand
AAGGTTGGGAGCTCGTCCGATTGTGAGGCAAGCGCGCGCGGTCCGTCATCCCGCGCATGCGCGCGCCGCGGGCTGCCGGTGCGATCTGCCGCGGGGGCGACGGACCTGCAGGCGGCGTGCCCGCGCCGCGTTTCGTGCGGGACAACCCGGGTGCGCGCGCGTCCGGCCGATGCGAAAAATGCGCGTCGGCGCGCGCGCGGCGGCACTTCTCGCGATGCGTCGAGAATTGCGAAATACCTCAGGGGGTATACGAATTTCCGCGCTGGAAGCTTCTCTGCAGGGCCGAATGACGCCTCCGCGAGACAAAAACTTGCTTTTCCCTCGTGAGAATCGCGATTTTCATAGGTGAAGTGGCTTCTCACGCACAGCATGAGGCAGTACCATTCGTCTCGCTGATGTCTGCAGAGAAACGAGAGTTCACGCGACCCTCACCCAGACCGCGGCACATCAAAACCTCTTGATGGAGAGATTCAACATGGCAACTGCATCGAAGAAGGCCGCTCCGGCCAAGAAGGCTCCGGCCAAGAAGGCCGCCCCCGCCAAGAAGGCGGCCGTCGCGAAGAAGGCCGCTCCGGCCAAGAAGGCGGCGCCGGCGAAGAAGGCGGCTCCCGCCAAGAAGGCCGCTCCGGCCAAGAAGCGTACCCCGAACGCCGCGTTCATGAAGGCGATGACGCCTTCGCCGACGCTGGCGGCCGTGATCGGCTCGACGCCGATCCCGCGCACCGAGGTCACCAAGAAGGTGTGGGAGTACATCAAGAAGAACGGCCTGCAGGACAAGGCCAAGCGCACGATGATCAACGCCGACGCCAAGCTGAAGGAGATCTTCAAGAAGGCGCAAGTCTCGATGTTCGAGATGACCAAGCTGATCAACAGCCACCTGAGCTGATCGCCACGGCCGCTTGGCGGCCTGGACGGCAAGTTCAAGAACCGGCGCCGCGACGCAAGTCGCCGCGCCGGTTTTTTTCATGGCTGGCCGGCGTTCGGGCGGCGCGCACCCGCGTCGACCCGGCCGCGCGGTCAGCGCCGGCCGATCCCGCTGCGTGCCTCGGCCAGGTACGGCGCCAGGTAGCGCCCGGTGTGGCTGGCCGGGCAGGCCGCGACCGCCTCCGGCGTGCCTTCGATCACCACCGTGCCGCCGCCGGCGCCGCCTTCCGGGCCCATGTCGACCACCCAGTCGGCCGTCTTGATGACGTCCAGGTTGTGCTCGATCACGACGATGGTGTTGCCCGCGTCGCGCAGCTGGTGCAGCACGGTCAGCAGCAGCTGGATGTCGGCGAAGTGCAGGCCGGTGGTGGGCTCGTCGAGGATGTAGAGCGTGCGGCCGGTGTCGCGCTTGCTCAGCTCCAGCGCCAGCTTCACGCGCTGCGCCTCGCCGCCGGACAGCGTCGTCGCGCTCTGGCCCAGCGTGATGTAGCCGAGGCCGACGTCCAGCAGCGTCTGCAGCTTGCGCGCGATGTTGGGGACGGCGGAGAAGAACTCCAGCGCGTCCTCCACCGTCAGCTCCAGCACCTGCGCGATGTGCTTGCCCTTGTAGAGCACCTCCAGCGTCTCGCGGTTGTAGCGCTTGCCGTGGCAGATGTCGCAGGGCACGTAGACGTCGGGCAGGAAGTGCATCTCCACCTTCAGCACGCCGTCGCCCTGGCAGCTCTCGCAGCGGCCGCCCGACACGTTGAAGCTGAAGCGCCCCGGCCCGTAGCCGCGCTCGCGCGCCGCCGGCACCTCGGCGAACAGCTCGCGGATCGGCGTGAACAGGCCGGTGTAGGTAGCCGGGTTGGAGCGCGGCGTGCGGCCGATCGGGCTCTGGTCGACGTTGATGACCTTGTCGAACGCCTCCAGGCCTTCGATGGCGTCGTGCGGCGCGGCCTCGGCGTGGCTGCCGTACAGCTCGCGGGCGACGGCGTTGTAGAGCGTGTCGTTGACCAGCGTGGACTTGCCCGAGCCCGACACGCCCGTCACGCAGGTCAGCAGGCCGACGGGGATGTCCACCGTCACGCCCTTCAGGTTGTTGCCGCGGGCCCCGCGCACGCACAGGCGCGCGGCGTCCTTCGGATCCTCGTCCGCGGGCTCGGCGCGCCATTCGTGGCGCTCGTCCGGCACCGGGATCACCAGCGCGCGCGACAGGTACTTGCCGGTCAGCGACTCCGGATTGGCCGCGACCTCGTCCGGCGTGCCCTGCGCGATCACCTGCCCGCCGTGGCGGCCGGCGCCGGGGCCCATGTCGATGCAGAACTCGGAGGCGCGGATCATGTCCTCGTCGTGCTCGACCACCAGCACCGAGTTGCCGAGGTCGCGCAGGTGGCGCAGCGTGTCGATCAGCCGGTCGTTGTCGCGCTGGTGCAGGCCGATGGACGGCTCGTCCAGCACGTACATCACGCCGGTCAGGCCCGAGCCGATCTGCGACGCCAGCCGGATGCGCTGGGCCTCGCCGCCGGACAGCGTGTCGGCGCTGCGGTCGAGGCTGAGGTAGTTCAGGCCGACGTTGTTCAGGAAGGTGAGGCGGCCGCGGATCTCGCGCACCACCTTGTCGGCGATGTCGGCGCGCGCGCCCTCCAGGCGCAGCTGCTCGAAGTAGGCGAGGCAGTCGGACAGCGTGGCGTGCTCGATCTCGAAGATCGGCTTGCGGCGCTGCGCGGGGCCGTCGCCCGCGCCGACCAGGAACACGTTGCGCGCCTCGCGGCGCAGACGCGTGCCGTGGCACGACGGGCAGGCCCGTGCCGCCTGGTAGCGCGCCAGGTCCTCGCGCACCGCGGCCGAGTCGGTCTCGCGGAAGCGGCGCTCGAAGTTGGGCAGGATGCCTTCGAACGGATGCGCGCGCCGCACCTCCGTCTGCTTCTTGGCCTTGCCCCCGCCTTCCGCGACGTAGGTGAACGCTATGTTCTCCTCGCCGGAGCCGTTCAGCAGCACGTCGCGCGCCTTCTGCGGCAGCGACTCGAACGGCGCGTCGACGTCGAAGCCGTAGTGCGCGGCCACGCTCTCCAGCATCGAGAAGGTGTAGCCGTTGCGCCGGTCCCAGCCCTTGACCGCGCCGGCGGCCAGGCTCAGCGTCGGGAAGGCGACCACGCGCTCGGGGTCGAACGCGACCACCTGGCCCAGGCCGTCGCAGCTCGGGCAGGCGCCCACCGGCGAGTTGAACGAGAACAGCCGCGGCTCCAGCTCGGGCAGCGAGTAGCTGCAGATCGGGCACGCGAACTTGGCCGAGAACAGGTGCTCGGCGCCGGAATCCATCTCGAACGCGATGGCGCGGCCGTCGGCGATGCGCAGCGCGGCCTCGAAGCTCTCGGCCAGGCGCTGGCGCGCGTCGGGGCGCGTCTTCAGGCGGTCGATGACGATGTCGATGTCGTGCTTCTCGGTCTTCTTGAGCGCCGGCAGCTCGCTCGCCTCGACGATGGCGCCGTCGACGCGGAAGCGCACGTAGCCCTGGGCCTGCATGTCGGCGAACAGCTCGGTGAACTCGCCCTTGCGGTCACGCACCACCGGCGCCAGCACCATCAGCCTGGTCTCCTCCGGCAGCGCGAGCACGTTGTCGACCATCTGCGAGACGGGCGTCGCGGCCAGCGGCAGGTCGTGGTCGGGGCAGAAGGGCGTGCCGGCACGGGCGAACAGCAGGCGCAGGTAGTCGTGGATCTCCGTGACGGTGCCGACCGTCGAGCGCGGGTTGTGGCTCGTGGCCTTCTGCTCGATCGAGATCGCGGGCGCCAGGCCCTCGATCACGTCGACGTCGGGCTTGTCCATCAGCTGCAGGAACTGGC
>DASQCX010000411.1:0-6140 GCA_035634455.1 Burkholderiaceae bacterium | reverse complement strand
CGTTTCGTCAAGGACGGCATCACGCCGGCCGAGCTGACGGAGGCCCGGCAGGCGATCCTCGCCGAACGCGCGACCGCGCGCACCAGCGACGCGACCGTGGCCAGCAACTGGATCTTCAAGCTCGACCAGGGCCGCACCTGGGCCTGGAGCGCCGAGCAGGACGCGAAGCTCAACGCGCTGACCGTCGACCAGGTCAACGCGGCGATCCGCAAGTGGATCGCCCCGGCCAGGATCAACTGGGCCGTGGCCGGCACGTTCGACGACAAGAAGTGATGGCCTCCAAGGACCTGCCCCCGCTGCCGCCCGCCGAGCCCGGCCGCTACCGCCACTACAAGGGCGGCGAGTACGAGCTCGTCGGCGTGGCGCGCCACAGCGAGACGCTGGAGCCGCTGGTGATCTACCGGCCGCTCTACAACGCCAGCGGCCTGTGGGCGCGGCCGCACGCGATGTTCTTCGGCGAGCTCGAGGTGGACGGCGTGTTGCGGAAGCGGTTCCAGAAGATCTGAGGATCCGTGGACGAATCCGGCACGCCCGAGCGGCGCGCCGGATTCAAACGCGGCTTCCGGGGCCGGCCCGCGGCACGGTCCCGTCGATTCACGGCCGAAAATCGACGGTCGGTCGCGTCGGCGAGGCCGCGGCGCGCGGCTGCCGATATGCTTGCGCCTTTCGAGTCCCCGCCGGGGCTCGCCTGCCTGCATAGAAGAATCCAGAGGAGCCTGCCAGATGACGCTGTCCCGCCGCTTGCCCGCGCCCCGTTCGACGACGATCGCCACCGCGCTGGCCCTGGCCCTGGCGCTCGCCGCCGGCCTGCTGGCCGGCTGCCAGCGGCCCGGCGCCGGCGGCCCGGCCGCCGCCGCGTCGGCGCCCGCCACGACGCTGCTGATCGCGCCCGAGGACGTGCGCGTCGTCGGGCTGCAGACGCACGCGTCGGGCCCGGTCGTCACCGGCTCGGTCGAGCCCGAGCGCCGCGCGGACCTGCGCGCCGAGATCTCGGCCGTCGTGCTGCAGGTGCTCAAGGAGAACGGCGAGCCGGTGCACCGGGGCGACCTGCTGGTGCGCCTGGACGACACCTCGATCCGCGACAGCCTGCGCTCGGCCGAGGAGGCCAGCCGCGCCGCGGCCCAGGCGCTCGACCAGGCGCAGCGCCAGCTCGCCCGCGTCAAGACGCTGCAGGCCGAGGGCATGAGCTCGCAGCAGGCGCTCGACGACGCCGAGGTGCGCCGCAACAGCGCGCAGAGCGACCGCGTGGCCGCCGATTCGCGCACCGTCGCCGCGCGCCAGCAGCTCACCCGCACCGAGGTGCGCGCGCCGTTCGACGGCGTCGTCAGCGACCGCAAGGTCTCGGCCGGCGACACCGCGGCCGTCGGCAAGGAGTTGCTCAAGGTGATCGATCCGGGAAGCATGCGCTTCGAGGGCCTGGTGTCGGCCGACCGCATGGGCGACATCCATGCCGGCCAGGCGGTGCAGTTCCGCATCAACGGCTTCGACAAGGGCGACTTCACGGGCAAGGTGCGCCACGTCGACGCGTCGGCCGACTCGGTCACGCGCCAGGTCGCCGTCATCGTCGCCTTCGCGCCCGGCACCGCGCCGCGCGTGGCGGGCCTGTACGCGGAAGGCCGCATCGCCTCGGGCGAGGGCACGGCGCTGGTGCTGCCCGAGACGGCCATCGCGCGCGAGGGCGACAAGGCCTACGTCTGGCGCCTGGGCGCCGGCAACGCGCTGGCCAAGGTGCCGGTGACCCTCGGCGAGCGCGACGCGCGCCTGGGCAACGTGGTGATCCTGTCGGGCATCGCGGCGGGCGACCGCCTGCTGCGCACGCCGGGCTCGACGCTGGTCGCGGGCCAGAAGTTCGAGCTGGCCAAGCCGGCGGCGGGCGCGGCGTCGGTGGCGGCCGTCACGGCCAGCGCGAACTGAAGGCGAAGGAGCGCGCGATGTTCCTCTCCGATTTCAGCATCAAGCGGCCGGTCGCCGCGATCGTCATCATCATCACGCTGATGGGCCTGGGCCTGATCGCGCTGAACAAGCTGCGCGTCAACCAGATCCCCGACGTCGAGCAGCCGGTGCTGGTCGTCGGCATCACCTATCCGGGCGCGTCGCCGGACACGGTCGAGCGCGAGATCGTCAACCGCATCGAGCGCGCGCTGCAGGGCATCGAGGGCGTCGACCAGACGCGCTCGTCGTCCACCGCCAGCGAGGGCTACGCCCAGTTCGTGCTGGTGTTCGAGTTCCACAAGGACATGTCGCTCGCCTCCGACGAGGTGCGCAACGCGATCGGCACCGTGCGCTACAAGCTGCCCACGGAGATGCGCGAGCCCGTGCTCACCCGCGTCGACCCGAGCGCGCAGCCCATCATGCAGATGGCGCTGTCGTCGCCGGCGCTGTCGCACGCCGAGATCTCGCGCCTGGCGGAGGACCAGCTGGCCGACCGCTTCCGCGCGCTGCCCGGCGTGGCCACGGTCACCGTCAACGGCTCGCTCACGCGCGAGCTGAGCGTGCTGCTGCACGCGCAGAAGCTGCGCGAGTTCGGCGTGTCGGTCACCGAGGTGGTCAACGCGCTGCGGGCGCAGAACGCCACCGCGCCGGTGGGCAAGGTGCGCGGCGCGCTGGAGGACCAGAGCATCCGCCTGGTCGGCCGCTTCGAGTCGCCGGCCGAGTTCAACCAGATGCTGATCAAGCGCAGCGGCGACAACCTGATCCGCCTCGGCCAGGTGGCCACGGTGGAGGACGGCTTCGCCGAGCTGGGCGGCTACAGCGAGCACAACGGCGCGCCCAACGTCGGCATCTCGGTCACGCGCACCCGCGACGGCAGCACGGTGACCATCGCCAAGGAAGTGCGCGAACTGGTCGAGACCATCAACAAGGAGCAGGCCGGCAAGGCCAGGCTGGACGTCACGCAGGACGGCGGCAACGACGCGCAGGACAGCCTGAACAACGTGGTGGACGCGCTATTCTTCGGCGCCGGCCTGACCATCCTGGTCGTCTACGTGTTCCTCAACTCGTGGCGCTCGACGCTGATCACCGGCCTGAGCCTGCCGACCTCGGTCGTCACCGCCTTCATCGCGGTCTGGCTGTGCGGCTTCACGCTCAACTTCATGAGCCTGCTGGGGCTGTCGCTGGCCATCGGCGTGCTGATCGACGACGCCATCGTGGTGCGCGAGAACATCGTGCGCCACATGCAGCGCGGCGAGGACCGGCGCACCGCGGCGCTCAACGGCACGGCCGAGATCGGCATGGCGGTGGCGTCGACGACCTTCTCCATCATCGCGGTGTTCGCGCCGGTGGCCTTCATCCCGGGCATCACCGGCGAATGGTTCCGTCCGTTCGGCCTGACGGTGGTGGCCTCGGTGGCGGTCAGCCTGTTCATCTCGTTCACGCTGGATCCGATGCTGTCGGCCTACTGGGGCGACCCGGTCGACCTGCACAACGCGCCGCGCACCGGCATCAGCGCCGTGCTCCAGCGCTTCAACGACTGGTTCGACCACCAGGCCGACCGCTACAGCCGCCTCATCGAATGGGCGCTGCACCACCGCTGGTACATGGGCTGGGCGGCCGCGCTGAGCTTCGTGGCGGCGCTCGGGCTGCAGGCGACGCTGGGCGGCTCCGACTTCCTGCCCAAGTCCGACAGCGGCACGCTGATGGTGGACATCCGCATGCCGCCCAGCTCCAGCCTGGCCTACGCGCGCATGAAGCTCGAGGAGGCGCAGGCGCTCGCGCGCACGCTGCCCGAGACCAAGGCCACCAACTCGTGGGTGAACCCCAGCCAGGGTCGCGTCTACGTCGACATCGGCAAGAGCACGCAGCGCAAGCGCAGCGCCACCGAGGTCGGCAACGACCTGCGCAAGCAGATGGGCCGGCTGGTCGGCGCCGAGTACGTGGTGCTGGACGACCTGAACAACGGCGCGCAGAAGCCGGTGCAGATCCGCTTCCACGGCACCGACTCGCGCGTGCTGCTGGCCATCACCAACGACTTCATGGACAAGCTGCGCAAGGTCAAGGGCGCGGTCGACGTCGGGCTGTCGGAACAGGATCCGCAGCAGGAGCTGCGCATCGACCTCGACCGCGGGCTCGCCAACTCGATGGGCGTGTCGGTCAACGACGCGGCGCAGTCGCTGCGCGTGGCCTTTGCGGGCGTCGAGGCGGGCGACTGGATCGACCCGACCGGCGAGGCGCGCGACGTCGCCGTGCGCCTGGCGCCGGAGGACCGCGTCGACGCCGGCAACATCGAGCGCCTGCCGATCGCCGTCGCCGGCACCGACCGCATGGTGCCGCTGGAGCAGATCGCCACCGTCACGATGGGCAAGGCGCCGTCCAAGATCCAGCACGCGAACTCCAAGCGCATGGTGGTGGTCGCGGCCAACGCGCAGGGGCGCTCGTCGGGCGAGGTCACGGCCGACGCGATGAAGATCGCCAACGCCATCCAGTTCCCGCCCGGCTTCGGCCTGGAGCTGACCGGCGCGTCGCAGAGCCAGCAGGAGGTGTTCAGCAACCTGTTCATCGCGCTGATCTCGGGCGTGCTGCTGATGTACCTGGTGCTGGTGATGCAGTTCGGCTCGTTCACTGCGCCGATCCCCGTGATGATCTCGCTGCCGCTGAGCCTGATCGGGGTGGTGATCGCGCTGGTGTCCACGCACGGCACGCTCAACCTGATGAGCATCATCGGGGTCATCATGCTGATGGGCCTGGTGGCCAAGAACGCCATCCTGCTGCTCGACGCCGCGCGCGCCGAGGAGCGCGAGGGCGCCGACCGCGAGGACGCGCTGATGCATGCCGGCCGCAAGCGCCTGCGCCCGATCATGATGACCACGTTCGCGCTGATCGCCGGCATGCTGCCGGTGGCCATCGGCGTGGGCGAGGGCGGCGAGTTCTATCGCCCGATGGCGGTCACCATCATCGGCGGCACCATCACGTCGACGATGCTGACGCTGCTGGTGATCCCGTGCTTCTACGACTCGATCGAGATGATGCGCGAGCGCATGATGCTGCGCTTCCATCGCCGCTCCGAGCGCTTCACCGCGGTGGGTGCGTTCGTGCTGACGCTGCTGGAGTTCGTCGCCTTCCTGTTCGGCCTGCGCTTCGTCTACCGCGCCGTCCGCCGCGCGTTCGGCCTGCCCGCTGGCGGCCTGTGGCGCAAGCCCGGGGACGAGCACGTGGCGCCGGCCGCGCCGCATTCGTCGGAGCCGATGTTCAATCCGTGACCGCGCCGGCTCGATGACCTCGTTCGTGCTCGCTCCCGCCGCCGACTTCGCGGCGGCCGACCTCCACGCGGCCTGCGTGGAGGCCTTCTCCGACTACGTCGCCGGCCCGATGCAGATGACGCTGGCGCAGTGGCCGTCGTTCGTCGCGCGCCAGGGCGTCGACCTCGAACGCAGCCGCGTCGCGGTGCGGGACGGCGCCGTCATCGCGTTCGGATTCGCCTGCCCGCGCGTCGACGACGGCCGCTGGCGGCTCGCCGTCATGGGCGCGCTGCCCGCCGCGCGCGGCAGCGGCGCGGCGCAGGCGCTGCTGGCCGACTTCCTCGCCCGTGCGAAGTCCGCGGGCATGACCCATGCCGAACTCGAGTGCTTCGCCGCCAACGAGCGCGCGCTGCGCCTGTACCGCCGCGTCGGCTTCGAGGTCGTGCACCCGCTCAATGGCTGGAAGCTGCCCGACGCGGCCATCGCGCCCGCGCGTGGCGCCCGCGCGCCCGGGGCGCGCGACGTGCGCGAGATCGACCGCGCGACCGCCTTCGCCTGGCTGGACGAGGCCGACCGCCGCATCCCGTGGCTGCCGTTCCCGAACACCGCGCGCTGCCAGTCGGCGCAGGTGCGGCCGCTGACATTCTGGCAATGCGGCAGCGCGCTGCTGCTGTTCAGCGCGGTCGAGGACACGCCCACGCACATCCACGTCCTGATCGACCTCGACCCCGCGCTGCGCGACGCCGAGACCCTGGCGCACGCGATCCGCGCCGCGCATCCCGACGCGTTCGCGCCGCCCATCCTGCGCGACGACCTCGGCGGCGCGGCGCTGGCGCGCGCCGGCTTCGTGCAGCAGGAGCTCGGCCAGGTGCTGATGCGCCGCGCGCTGTAGCCGCGGCGGATCAGGCGCCCGCGTCCGCCTCCACCAGCGCCTGCAGCTTCTCCACGGTCGCCCAGTTGCGCGCC
>DASQCX010000410.1:0-4876 GCA_035634455.1 Burkholderiaceae bacterium | reverse complement strand
CGATCCGCGACTCGATGTGCGGCTTTCGCGTCTACCCGCTCGCCCCGGTCGTGCGCCTGTTCGACGAGGCGCGCCTGGGCCGGCGCATGGACTTCGACCCCGAGGTGCTGGTGCGGCTGCACTGGCGCGGGCTGCGCATCGTGAGCATCCCCACGCGCGTCACGTACCCGCAGGACGGGTTGTCGCACTTCAGGCTGGGCCTGGACAACTGGCTGATCTCGAAGATGCACGCGCGGCTCGCGCTCGGCATGCTGTTGCGCGCGCCGCTGCTGCTGTGGCGCAAGGTGGCTCGGTGAGCGCGATGCCGCAACGCGCCACGGGCACCGGGCAGCGCCACTGGGCGGCCATCGGCGAGGAGACCTTCGCCGGCGGCATGTGGCTGCTCTACGCGCTGTTCCGCGTCGGCGGTCGGCTGCCGTTCCGGCTGTTCCTGTACCCGGTGGTGCTGTGGTACTGGGCCGCCAACCGCGCGGCGCGCGAGGCGTCGCTGGAATACCTGCAGCGGCTGCAGTCGACGACCGATGCGCTGGGCCGCGAGCCCGGCTGGCGCGACACGCTGCGCCACTTCCTCTCGTTCGCCGAGACCATCCTCGACAAGATGCTGGCCGTCGGCGGCCGCTACCGGCTCGACACGATCCGCTTCACCGGCCGCGAGCCGATCGAGCAGATGGTGCGCGAGCGCCAGGGCGGGCTGATGGTGACGGCGCACGTCGGCTGCCTGGAGATGTGCCAGGCCTCGGCCGACGCCACGCCGGGCCTGAAGCTGACGGTGCTGGTGCACACGGTGCACGCCGAGCGCTTCAACCGCATGCTCGATCGCCTGTCGCCGGGACGCGGCATCTCGCTGATGCAGGTCACCGAGATCTCGCCGGCGACGGCGGTGTTGCTGGCCGAGCGCGTGGCGCGCGGCGAGTTCGTGGCCATCGCCGGCGACCGCGTGCCCGTCGTCGCCGGCCGCGCGAGCGCGGTGCAGGTGCCGTTCCTCGGCCACGACGCGCCGTTCCCCACCGGCGCCTACATGCTGGCCGCGCTGCTGAAGTGCCCGCTGTTCGCGCTCGGCTGCGTCCGCCAGGGCGACGTGCACGAGGTGGTGTTCGACAAGCTCGCCGACCGCGTCGTGCTGCCGCGCGCCGACCGCCTGGGCGCCTGCGCTGCCTACGCCGCCGAGTTCGCCCGCGGCCTCGAGCGCCTGCTGGCGCGCGCCCCGTACGAATGGTTCAATTTCTTTTCCTTCTGGAATCAACCCGGAGCGCTCGTCGCTCGCCCCACGCCGCCGCGCCATGACTGATTCCCGTTCCATCCGCTTCGACGGCCGCCCCCTGGCGATCGAGGACGTCTGCGCCATCGCCGCCCGCGACGCGCGCGCCGAGCTGTCGGCCGACCCCGCGTTCCGCGCGCGCATCCGCCGCGGCTCGGAGTTCCTCGAACGCCTGCTGCGCGAGGACGGCGTCGTCTACGGCGTCACCACCGGCTACGGCGACTCGTGCACCGTCGTCATCCCGCCCGAGCTGGTGCCCGAGCTGCCGCACCATCTGTTCGCGTACCACGGCGTCGGCCTGGGCCGCATGCTCGACCCGGCCGAGACGCGCGCCGTGCTCGCCGCGCGGCTGCAGTCGCTGGCGCAGGGCGTGTCGGGCGTCAGCGTCGAGCTGCTCGACCAGCTGGCCGCCTTCATCGAGCACGACGTGCTGCCGCAGATCCCGGCCGAGGGCTCGGTGGGGGCGAGCGGCGACCTGACGCCGCTGTCCTACGTCGCCGCCGCGCTGTGCGGCGAGCGCAGCGTGCTGTTCCAGGGTCGCGTCCAGCCCGCCGCCGAGGCGCTCGAGACGCTGGGCCGCGCGCCGCTGCGCCTGCGACCGAAGGAAGGGCTGGCGATCATGAACGGCACCGCAGTGATGACCGCGCTGGCCTGCCTCGCGTGGCGGCGCGCCGACTACGTCTGCCGGCTCGCGTCGCGCCTGACCGCGTGCAACGTGCTGGCCAGCGCCGGCAACGCGCACCACTTCGACGAGGCGCTGTTCGCCGTCAAGCCGCACGCCGGCCAGCAGCGCGTCGCCGCCCGCGTGCGCGCCGACCTCGCGGCCGAATCGGACAAGCCCGCCGCGCGCAACGAGCAGCGGCTGCAGGATCGCTATTCGCTGCGCTGCGCGCCGCACGTCGTGGGCGTGCTGGAGGATGCGCTGCCCTTCCTGCGCCAGCTGATCGAAAGCGAGCTCAACTCGGCCAACGACAACCCGATCATCGACGGCGAGCGCGAGCAGGTGCTGCACGGCGGCCACTTCTACGGCGGCCACGTCGCGTTCGCGATGGACAGCCTGAAGAACGCGGTCGCCAACGTCGCCGACCTGCTGGACCGCCAGCTCGCGCTGCTCGTCGACACGCGCTACAACCATGGCCTGCCGTCCAACCTGTCGGGCGCGACCGGCGCGCGTGCGCCCATCAACCACGGCCTGAAGGCGCTGCAGATCAGCGTCTCCGCGTGGACGGCCGAGGCGCTCAAGCAGACGATGCCCGCGAGCGTGTTCTCGCGCTCGACCGAGTGCCATAACCAGGACAAGGTCAGCATGGGCACGATCGCCGCGCGCGACTGCCTGCGCGTGCTGGAGCTCACCGAGCAGGTGTGTGCCGCGATGCTGGTGGCCGCGCGCCAGGGCGTCGCGCTGCGCTGCGCGCAGGACGGCGTGGTGCCCGGCGCCGCGCTGCAGGCGTTCCAGGCCGATCTGGAGAAGCGCATCCCGTTCGTGGCCGAGGATCGCGCGCTCGACGCCGACCTGATCACGCTGCTGGCCGCGCTGCGCAGCCGCGCGTGGACGCTGTACGGCGATGCGTGAGACGCGCGCACCGGCGCGGCCGGACCTGTCGTGCGAGATCGAGGTCGTGCCGCCGTTCTTCGACATCGACTCGATGGACATCGTCTGGCACGGCCACTACGTCAAGTACCTGGAGCTGGCGCGCTGCGCGCTGCTGGACAAGTTCGACTACGGCTACGTGCGCATGCGCGAGTCCGGCTACGGCTGGCCCATCGTCGACCTGCGGCTGAAGTACGTGCGCCCGGCCACGTTCAACCAGCCGCTGATCGTGCGCGCCGAGATCGTCGAGTGGGAGAACCGGTTGAAGATGGCGTACGTGATCCGCGACGCGAAGACGGGCGCCAAGGTCAACACCGCGACGTCGATCCAGGTGGCGGTCGACATGAAGACGCGCGAGATGCAATACGTCTGCCCGCGCGTGCTGTGGGAACGGCTGGGGGTATCGGCATGATCGGGATCGTGCGTGCCGCGGCCCTCGCGGTCGGCGTGCTGGCCGCGTCGGCGTCGTTCGCGGCGTCGCCCGCGTCGGCGGCCTCGGCACCGGCGGCGGACGGCGTCAGGCTGCTGCACGAGCGCCTGAAGATCGCGCCCGTGCTCAAGGGCGAGTTCGAGCAGGTCAAGACGCTCAAGGGCTTCAGGAACGCGCTCGTCTCGAAGGGCGAGTTCCTCGTCGCGCGCGGGCAGGGCGTGTGGTGGCACACGCGGCAGCCGTTCGAGACGACGCTGGTCGTCACGAGGACGCGCCTGTTCACGCGCAACCCTGACGGCAGCACCGGCGACCTGGCGGACGCGCAGGCCGAGCCGGGCGTCCGCCAGGTCAACGAGCTGATCTTCTCGCTGCTGGCGGCCGACATCGACGCGCTGGCCGACAAGTTCGCCATCGTCGCGCAGCCGGTGGGCGCCGCCGGCTGGACGCTGGCGCTGACGCCGCGCGACCCCGACATCGCGAAGTTCCTCGTGCGCGCCACGCTCGCCGGCGAGCGCGACGTGCAGACCGTGCGCATCGAGGAGGCGCGCGGCGACACGACGCTGATCCGCTTCTCGCACCAGGCGCCCGCGACGACGTTGACGACCGACGAGGCGGCGCGCTTGCGATGAGCGTGGACGACGCGTCGCGCCCCGTGCGCCGCCTGCCGTGGCAGGTGGCGGCCTGGGCGTGGCTCGCGTGCTGCGTGGTGGTGGCGCTGCACCAGTTCACCTTCTGGCGCACGACGCACTTCGACACCGACGTGATGGCGCTGCTGCCGCAGGACGAGCAGGCGCCCGAGGTCGGCCGCGCGACGCGCCAGCTGGCCGACCAGGTCACGCGCCAGGTTGTCGTGATGATCGGCGCGCCCGACTGGACGAGCGCGCAGGAGGCCGCGGCCGCATGGCGGCAGGCCATCGCCTCGGCGCAGGCGCCGCTGAAGGCCAGCGCGCTGGCCGGCGCCGACGCGCTGCGCGACACGCTCGCCTTCTACGCCCCGTACCGCGACCGCCTGCTGACGCCCGCGCAGCGCACGCAGCTCGAACGCGCGCAGCCGGGCGGGCTGCTGCAGGGCGCGCTCGCCGCGCTGGCGCAGCCGGGCGGCGGCTTCCGGCTGGCCGACTGGAACGCCGACCCGCTGGCGCTGTGGCCGCAGTGGTGGCTCGCGCGCGCGAGCGACACGCGTGCCCGGCCGCGCGACGGGCAACTCGCGCTCACGGCGGATGGCCTCGAATGGATCGTGCTGCTGCAGGAGACCACCGGCCCCGCGTTCTCGCTGAGCGGCGACTCGACGATCGCCGACGCGCTCGCCAGGGGGCAGGCCGCGGCGAACGCCGCCGTCCCGGGCGCGCGGGTGCTGGCCGGCGGCGTGCCGCTGCACGCGGAGTACGCCGCGGCGCGGGCGCACCTGGAGGTCAACACCATCGGCTGGGGCTCGGTCGCCGGCGTGCTGGTGCTGGTATTCCTCGCGTTCCGCTCGCTATGGCCGCGCCTGCTGATGGCGGTGTCGCTGCTGGTGGGCGTGGCGATGGCCCTGTCGGTGACCGCCTGGGTGTTCGGCCAGGTGCACCTGCTGACCACGGTGTTCGGCGCCAGCCTG
>DASQCX010000409.1:0-3857 GCA_035634455.1 Burkholderiaceae bacterium | reverse complement strand
CTACCCTGCGGTTCCGCACGGCCGCGCGAGCTTCTTCGGCGGATCCAACCTGGCGATCTTCAAGGGCTCGCGCCACAAGGCCGAGGCCTGGGATCTCGTCAGGTACCTCGGCGGCAAGGAGCCGCAGGTGCGGCTGTCGCTGCTGTCGTCGATGATGCCGGCGCGCGTCGACGCGGCCAACGACCCGGCCTGGACCGCGCGCCACCCGGCCTACGCCAGGCTCACCGCGATCGCCGCCGACGGCCGTGCGTATCCGCCGATCCCCGCATGGGGCCCCCTCGAGGCGGTCTACACCAAGCACCTGGGGGAACTGGCCGAGCTGAGCTCGGGCGTCGGTGACAAGTACAGCGAGCCGGCGATGCGCGCGCTGATCCACGACACCGTCGTCGAGGCGGACAAGGTGCTGCAGGAGGCCGATTGAGCACGGTTTCCGAACCCGGCCCGGCCGCGCTCGCGGGCGCGCGCGCGACCCCCCGCCCGCGCCGCCGCAAGGTCGACGCGTTCCCGTACCTGCTGCTCGCGCCGGCGGCGCTGATGATGGTGATCGTCAACCTGCTGCCGATCGTCCAGGGCCTGCGCATGTCCATGCTCAAGCTCAACCAGTACACGCTGAGCCAGTTCATGGACGCGCCCTTCATCGGGCTGCGCAACTACCGCGGCGTGCTGTTCGACCCGGACAACCCGGTGCACGCGGGCATGCTGGGCGCGCTGCGCAACACGGCGCTGTATTCGATCCTGGTGACGGCCTGCTCGGTGGGCATCGGCCTTGGCGTGGCGCTGCTGCTCGATCGCGAGTTCCCCGGCAAGGCGCTCGCGCGCACGCTGCTGATGCTGCCGTGGGTGGTGCCGACCTACGTCGTCGGGACGCTGTGGGGCTTCATGTGGCAGCGCGACGAGGGCATCGTCAACCACGTGCTGGTCGACGTGCTGCACCTGATGGACCACAAGCCGTTCTGGCTGATCGGCGGCAACACCTTCTTCGCGATCGTCATCCCCACCGTGTGGCGCGCCTGGCCGGTGCTGATGCTGATCTTCCTGGCCGCGCTGCAGGCGGTGCCCGAGGACCTGTACGAGGCCGCGCGGCTGGACGGCGCCGGCGCGTGGCAGCGCTTCCGCCACATCACGTTGCCCGCGCTGAAGCCGGTGATCGTGATCCAGGTGATGTTCCAGATCATCGACAACATCTACTCCTACAACATCGTCGCGATGATGTTCGGCAAGGGCGCGGGCTACCCGGGCGAGTGGGGCGACCTGCTGATGCCGCTGCTCACGCGCCAGAGCTTCAGCTACTGGCGCTTCGGCGAGGGCGCCGCGGTGTCGTTCGTGATGATGGCCGTGATGCTGGTCTTCGTCGCGCTGTGGATGCGCGCGTTCCGCCGGAGCATGACCGATGAAGAGTAATGTGAGCCCCCAGCTCCCTTCGGTCGCGGCCCCCGAGGGGCGCTCGCCCGGCTCGGGGCGGCCCAGCGCTCGGGCGCGGAACGCGCAGCACAACCTCCTGAACGCGCTGGTGTGGGCGATCGTCGTCGTCACGCTGTCGCCCGTGGCGTTCATGGTCTACGCCTCGCTATCGGACTACAACGACGTCGTCAGCGGCCACCTGGTCGACGCCGGCTTCACGCCGCACTGGGCCAACTACCGCGAGATGTGGGTCAACGTCGACTTCCTCGCGTTCCTGCGCAACAGCCTGGTGATCTGCGGCATCACGACGCTGCTGTCCACGCTGCTCGCGGCGCTGGCGGCCTATGCGCTGGCGCGCTTCCGCTTCAAGGGCAACCACGCGTTCAGCGTCGCGGTGAGCACGACGCAGGTGATCCCCGGCATGCTGTTCTTCCTGCCGCTGTACATGCTCTACATCCAGATCGACGACGCCGGCCTGCCGATGATGAACACGTACCACGGCATGATCTTCCTCTACACGGCGATGTTCACGCCGGCCAGCATCTGGATCATGCGCGGCTTCTTCGTGGCGATCCCGCGCGAACTGGAGGAGGCTGCGATCATCGACGGCTGCTCGCGCCTGGGCGCGTTCGTCCGCGTCGTGCTGCCGATCAGCACGCCGGGCCTCGTCGCCACCGCGTCGTTCGTGTTCCTGCTGGCGTGGGACGAGGTGTTCTTCGCCTGGGTGCTGACCTCCTCGCCCGACGTGCAGACCGTGCCCGTCGGCCTGCGCCTGTACATGGGCCAGCACGCCACCCGCTACGACCTGATGATGGCCGCGGCCGTCGTCAGCGTCATCCCCGTCCTGCTCGCCTTCTTCGCCTCGCAGCGCTGGTTCCTCAAGGGCCTGGCCGCGGGCGCGGTCAAGGGCTGATCTCCCGTCCCGATCGAAATGACTCCACAGACCATCCCCGCCGTCACGCCCGGCCTCGCAGCCACCGCCGCCCCGTGCGTGCTGGCGTTCGACGTTGGCGGCACCTGGGTCAAGTACGGCATCGTCGACGCGCGCGGCCGCCTGCTGTGCTCCGACCAGCTCGCCACGCGCAGCGAACCTGACGGCCGGGCACTGCTGAAGCGGCTGCTGGCCGTGGCCGCGCCGCTGGTCGCGCGCCATGCGCCGGCCGGCATCGCGTTCTCGACGCTGGGCATCATCGACGCGGCCGAGGGCCGGCTCGTCGGCGCGGTCGAGGCCATCGCCGGCTACTTCGGCCAGTCGCCCAAGGAGGGCTTCGAGCGTGCGTTCGGCGTGCCGGTGGTCGTCGAGAACGACGGCAACTGCGTCGCGCTGGCCGAGGGCTGGACGGGCGCCGCCGCGGGCGTGCGCCACTACCTCGCGCTGGCGCTGGGCACGGGCATCGGCGGCGGCATCGTCATCGACGGCCGGCTGTACCGCGGCGCGCACGGCGCGGCCGGCGAATGGGGCTACATGCTGGTCGACGGCAAGGTGTGGGAGGACCATGCCTCGCCGCGCGGCCTGGCGGCGGCCGCCGAGAAGGCGCGGCCCGGCTGCGGGCTCGACGCCGAGGGCGTGTTCGCAGCGCGCGACCGCGGCGACGCCGCGATGGCGGCCGTCGTCGCCGCCTGGTTCGACCTGCTGGCCACCGGCCTGGCCAACCTGCTGTTCGCGTTCAATCCGTCGCGCGTGGTCATCGGCGGCGGCATCACCGCGCGCGGGCCGGCCTTCCTGGACGAGCTGCGCGCGGCGCTGCGGCCGCGCCTGCGGCCCGAGTTCCACCGCATGTGCGACCTCGCGCTCGCCTCGGCCGGCAGCCAGGCCGGCCTGCTGGGCGCGGCGCGGCTGTGGTTCACGCAACACGGCGGCGCCGCCGCCGACGAGGAGGCGCCATGCAGGTCCTGACCAACCACGTCGGCTTCGCCGCGACGTCGGCCAAGCGGGCGATCGTGCAGCACGACGTGCCGCTGCAGGCGCAGCCGTTCTCGGTGGTCGACCTGCGCAGCCGCGCGGTGGTCTTCGGCGGCGTCACGACGCCCGTCGCGCCGGTCGCGGGCTGGCGCGGCCGGCATTTCGCGCACGCCGACTTCGGCGCGCTCACGCGGCCCGGCCGCTACGCCGTCATGCTCGACGGCGCCTGGCCGCCGGTGCAGTCGCAGCCGTTCGAGATAGGCGAGCACCTGTTCGGCAGCCAGATGCTGTCGGACATCGTCCACTACTTCAAGGGCCAGCGCTGCACCGGCCTGTTCGACGACGCCGACCGCCGCGCTCCGCTGCTGGACACCCGCGAGCCGCGCGACGTGCACGGCGGCTGGTACGACGCGTCGGGCGACTGCTCCAAGTACCTGTCGCACCTGTCGTACGCCAACTTCATGAACCCGCAGCAGACGCCGCTGGTGACGTGGACGCTGCTGGCCGGCCGCGACGCCATCCCGCCGCAGTCCAAGTGGCTGGACGAGCGCAT
>DASQCX010000408.1:0-8456 GCA_035634455.1 Burkholderiaceae bacterium | reverse complement strand
GTCAGCAGCCACTCGAGCAGGGCCGGCGCGATGCGCAGCGCCTGCCGCAGCTCGGAGTGCGCCGCGCCGTCGGCCAGCAGCAGGCCGGCACGGCGCAGGCGCCCGAAGCGGCCCGCCTCGGCGCGCAGCGCGAGCGCGTCGTCGGCGTCGCGGCCCAGCACGGCGCACAGCAGGTCGACGCTCGCGTGGCGCCGGTCGAGGTCGTCATGGAGGTAGGCGAACACGCGCTCGTAGCGCCGGTCGATCTCCCCGGCGGCGCACAGGAGCAAGGCCGCCTGCTCGAACGCCGATAGCGCGAACGCGCGCGCCACGGCGTCCAGCGGCAGGCGATCGAACGACAGTGTCCGCAGCGTCGCCTCCTGCGCGATCTCGGCCTCCGGCCGGTCGATGTCGTCGGCCTCCGGCGCGTCCTCGCCCTGCAGGCCGTCGAGCAGCGACAGCACCTCGTCGTCGGTGACGCAGAGCGCGCCGAGCTCGGGCCGAGCGAGCCGGGCCTGGGCGGCCGCCTGGCGCGCCACGGCGCGGGCCAGCGCGCGGTTGGTCGACCGCAGCCGCAGCCGCAGGTGGCGTCGCGCCAGCGCGCGCAGGTCGGGCAGGTCGACATCGCCCATCTCAGCCTCCCGAAAAGACGACCGTGCGGCCGTCCAGCCAGGGCACCTGCGGCACGTCCTCCAGCAGGCCGGCCCGCTCGAGGTCGCGGAAGCGCTTGCCCAGCGGCAGGCGCACGCGCACGGTCGCGGCGTCGAAGCGCACCGTGCCCTCGAGGTCGCCGAAGCGCTCCAGCGCGAGCAGCGAGTCGGTGGGCTCGCGCTCGCGCCACAGCTCCCAGGCGATGGTCGAGAGCGACAACGCGGCGGCCAGCGACAGCGAGCGGTCCAGCGTGGGGTCCGCCGCGTGACCCGGCGCCGGGCGGCGCGCGAGCGCCTGCCATGCGTCGCGGGCACGTTCGGCGACCGAGGCCTCGGGCGCTGCGACGCGCGCCGCCGCGCGATTCGAGTACAGGCGCGGCGCGCGCGTGGGCGGCAACGCATGCCAGTGCTCGCCGCGCACCGGTCTTGCCGCCGTGACGAAGGCTACGCCGGCGGCGTCGAGCGCGGCGAGCATGCGCGTGTCGGCGTCCTCCTCGGGGACGAACACCGGCGTGTCCGCCTCGGCCAGCAGCGCGGCGAGCGCCTCGGCGTGACCGGCGTGCGCCATCAGGAAGATGCCGGGCGGGTCGACCACCAGGTGCACGCCGTCGACCGCGCAGGCGAGCACGGGCGTGCCGGCGGCGTGACCGTCGACCAGGGCGCGCCGCACGACGGCGTCGAGAGCGGGCATCAGCGGCGCCATCGCCCGCGCGAGGCCGCTGCCGTCGCCGGCCTCGGGTTGCGCGTCGCCGGCGAACGCCGCGGCCGCGCGCAGCGCATCGGGCGCGCGCCGCCAGCCGCGCTCGGGCTCGGGCAACGCCTTCACGGCGAGCGCCGCGGCCAGCGCGGGCGCCAGCGTCGACAGGTGCGCGCCGGCCAGCGTGGCGTCGAGCATCCCGATCCAGCCGATGCGGTGCAGCGGGCCCAGCAGGAGGAAGGGCAGCGCGCTCGCCACGCGTTGCTCGGATCCCTCCGCGGCGCGCGCCGCGGAGGGGCCCGAGCCCGGCCGGCCGGCGGGAAGCGGCGGCGCGACCTCGGCCGCCAGCGGCAATGCCGACGCGATGAGCGCGCGCACCGCGCGGCGGCTCGCGAGGGCGCCGGTGCGCACGGCCAGGTCGCCGGCGGCGAGCAGCCGCAGCCGGAGGCGCTGCATGCGGCCGACCGCGCGCGCCCGGGCCGCGAACGCTTCGAGCGCGCGGGCCGCCTCGGGCAGGGGCGCAGCGGTGTCGTCGATCTCGCCGTCGCCATCGCCCGGCGACTCGAACACGACGCGGTGCCATGCCTGCACGACCGCGTCGTCGAGCGCGTCGAGCAGCCTGTCCAGGCCCGCGGCGGCCTGCCATGCGACGAGCAGGGCCAGCACGTCCGAGCGTCGCCGGCGGGCGTCGGGCATCGCGGCGCTCGGCGCGGGCCCGCGCACCGGCGTCGCGGCGGTCGCGATGCGCGCGGGCAGGCGCAGTGCCGCCAGCGCGTGGCGCAGGCCATCGGCGATGCCGTGGTGGCCAGGCAGCGCGGCGATCGCCGAGACGGCCATGGCCGCGGCGCCGTCCGCGTGCGCCGCATCCGTGCGCGCCGACAGCCGCGCCCAGCGCGCGAGGTCGGCGAGGGTGGTCTTCACCTCGACGCGCAGCGGCGCCGCGATCTCGCCCTCGGCGTCGTCGGGCAGCAGCCGTTCCAGTTCCGCGGCCACCAGCGCCGGCAGCGCGCGCACGGCGTCGTCGGCGAGCTGACGCGGCGCGCGGCCCCAGCTCCATCCGCCGTGGCGCACGACGCGCATCATGCAGCGGCGGATGACGACCTCGGCCACGGCGGCCCCTAGGCGAACGTGACCGTGTCGAGGAACGGCGCGTAGCCGTCGACCGACGCCAGCACCACGTGGCTGCCCGGCGACACGCCGTTGACCGCCACGTCCACCGGGTTCGACGCCGTCGTCTTCGCGTTGAAGCGCAGCGCCGCCTGGCCGGCGCCAGCGTCGATCACCACGAGCACCGCCTTGTCCGCGGCCGCCGCGACCGACAGCGTCAGCGAGACCTGCGCGGTGGTGCCGCTGACAGCGGAGATCTGGCCCGCGAGCGCGACGATCGCGTTGTTGTCGTCCAGCCCGTGCGTCGCGGGCTGCACGACGACCTCGTCGGCGTAGTCGACCTCCTTGACGTCCAGCAGCTCCGCGGGCACCGCGACGCCGATGTCCGTCGGCGTGCGCGCCACGAACGCGTCGCCCACGAGATCGCCCACCGGCGGCGCGCCGGGCGTCTTGCGCGTGGCCACGCCGAGCACCCCGCGGGTCGCGAGCAGGTAGACCGCCAGCATCTTGCGCGCGCTCATGATCCCGCTCCCACGGCCGCGGCCACCACGACGTAGTCGCAGGCGCCGGTCACGACGACCGGCGCGGTCGACATCGCGGCCGTGTCGAACCAGCGCTCGCGCACGAACACGCGCCGGCCGTCGAGGCGGCATTCGAAACTGTCCTTCAGCCAGGTGCCGGCGGCCTGGCCGGGCGGCCGGGCCTCGGCCAGGCGCCGCGGCGCCAGCGCGACGTGCAGCGCGATCTTGTTCTGCGCCACCTTGTCGGCATCGACGCCCGCCGGCAGCGGGACCAGCATGCCGTCGGTGACGGTGCCCGACTCGATCCACAGGCCGCCGCTGCCGGACTTGCTGCTGATGGTGCCGCTCAACGTGAGGTTGCCCGCGGCGGTCACCGAGAAGACGGTGGAAACGAGGGCGCCCTGCGCGTCCTGCAGGCCGAAGCGCATCTGCCCGCCGTTGTCCGCATCGAGCACGAGGCAAGGCATCTTCGCGTGCGTGCCGTCCTGGTCGGCGCGCAAGGCCAGCGTGCCGCCGCGCGCCACGACCTCGTCGGCGCGCACGCCCGCGAACGGCGCGGGCAGGATCGGCGGATCGCCTTTGGGCGTCCGGCTGACGGCGGCGAAGTTGTCGACGCCGTCCCATTGCACGTAGCCCACCAGCACGCGCGCGGCGTCGGTGGTCTCGGGCCCGTCGGTGACCTCCATCGCGACGTCGCCCGCCGGCTCGCCGGGCCGGCCGTAGGTGATGGTGGCGGTCTCCGTGGTGCTGTTCGCCTGCGCGCCGGCGCCGCAGGCAGTGGACATGGCCGCGGCCGTCGCCGCCTTGTCCAGGCCGTTGAGGAAGACCGGATGCCAGGGGCGATCGTCCTGCTTCACCCCGGGGTCCGTGTCGGACGGGATCAGCACGCCCTGGTTGTCGAGGTCCTCGGGCGCGAGCGGCAGCGCGCGGTCCACGATGACCTGGCGGCCGGTCTCGTCAATCGCCAAGCCGGGCGACAGGCTCACCTGCACGGTGCCGGTGCTGTCGTCGAGCGCCAACTCCAGGCCGGTCGCGATGCCGGGCGTGTGCAGGTAGCGCTCGTGGCGGGCGGCGGCGCCGCGCGCGTATTCCTGGGCCAGGTCCAGGTCCGCGGCGCGCAGGACCTGCCCTTCGTAGAAGCTGGGGCGGGTGATCTCGGCCATGTCAGCCTCCGAGCTTCTTGAGCCGTGCGTCGAGCCTCTTGTTCCGCTCGTCGGACGCGGTCAGTCGCGCCTTGAGATCGTCGACGTCCTTGCGCAGGGCCGCGACCTCGCCGCCGGCCACGGCGACTCCCGCCGGGCCGCCGGCAGCCGGCGGCGACGCGGGCGGTGGCGGCGGCGCCAGGCTGGCCAGCAGGTCGCCCGGCGCGACGCCCGAACGCAGGCTGGCGAGATCCAGCATCGCCGCCGTGGAGAACGCCAGGTTGCGCGCGTTGTCGCCGGAGAACGAGAGCGTCGCCGGCAGGGCGGCGGCGAGGCGCTCCGGATCGAGCAGCTGGCCGGGCGCCATCCAGGCGTCGGCCAGCGGCAGCGCCGAGCGGCGCTCGACGTAGCCGCGCTCGAACGAGGGCGCCGGCGCAGCGAGCCGCAGCCCGGGCTTCGGGTCGCAGGGATCGTTCGGGCAGCACAGACGCTCGAGCACGTTGCCGATCGAGCGCAGGAACGGCATCCAGTAGCGCGCGGCCACGGGCGTGAGGACGAAGCTGCGTTCCAGGTTGCAGATCCGCGTGACCTCGCAGCCTTCCACATGCACGCAGGCCAGCAGCACGGCGGGGTCGTCGCACGACGGGCAGGGCGGGTTGATCGCGCCGCACAGGCACTCGCGCACGTAGCGCATCAGCGCGTCGGAGAGCTGGTGCGTCGCGTCGCGCGCGCCGAGCGCGCTGGCGGTGCCGGCGCCCGTGGCCGGATCCTCGTCGGGGATCTGGATCGCCTGCACGTCGCGCAGCAGCGTGCAGTCGGTGGACGCGCCGCGCTTGCCGAGGCGGTCGACGAGGTTGGCCTTGATGCGCGCCAGCGTCAGCGATAGCGACGACTTGAGCTGCGCGCTATAGACGATGCCGCCGCCCATGAGCTGGCTCTCGGCCGGCGGCACGGTCTTGACCGCCGACTCGGGGTTGGCCCACAGCAGCGAGCGTTGCGTGGTGATGGTGACGACGTCGCGGTCGAACGGGTCGGTGATGAGCTGCTCCACCGGCGCCTGGGGCGCGATCGCCCCCAGGCGAGCGAGGCCCGACTTCGCGGCCGTGATCGACGCCGCGACCTGGTCCGGCGAGTCGAGCGTGCTCCGGTCGGCGTCGGACATCGTGCTCCACGCCGCCATCAGCGACGCCAGCGTCTGCGCGGTGTCGGCCGCGACATAGACGTTGTCGGCGGACCACGACTCGGGCTTGGCGGGCAGCGCATCCAGACTCGCCAGTGCCTTGGTCGTGCCGTCCAGGCGCTGTGCGTTGATCAGCGCCTTCGGGTCCGCGCTGGCCGCGCGTGCGATCGCCGGCTCCAACGCCGAGGCATAGAGGAAGGCCGAGCGCGTGTTGCGCATCGTCCGCTGGGTGGTCACGAGGCTGCCCAGGCAGGCGGAGATGCGCGTGAACAGGTTGTCGGGCGCCGCCTCGTCGCAGCTGCGGCAGCGCAGCTCGAACGCGAAGCCCTCCTGGATCCGCGTGGGCTCGCATGCCTGCGAGCCGCACGGGTCGTCGGTCGAATAGGGACTGACCGGGTCGGTCATCTGTTCGGCGTAGCGGATGTAGAGGCAGTAGTCGGCGCCCGTCGGCGGGGCGGGGGTCTGCTGGCCGGCGGCCGTGCCCGCCGCGTTCGTCGGCGTGTTCTTCGAGTCCGTGCACGGATCGCCGCAGTCGACGCCGCCGTTGCGTTCGATGCGCAGGCGTCGCACGAGCGCGTTGATGTCGAGCGACTGGGCGCAGCTCAGCACGATGTCGTTGCCGCAGCAGTCCAGCGCATGGCCGGGCTGCACGCTCACCTTGCCGCCGCCGCACGGGTCGCACGTCACGGCGAGGCCGCATACCACGCCCGCGCCGAAGAAGCTGCGGTTGTGCAGCCGGTTCTTCTCGACGACGTAGGTCGACAGCAGGTCGAGGTCGTCCTCGGTGAGCAGCTGGCCGGCGAAGAAGCGGGGCCGCGCGAAGGCCTGGCCCGCGCCGCCGCAGCCGCCACCGCAGCCGCACGTGCCGCCGCAACTGCCGCCGCACGAGCAGCCGCTGGAGGCCGCCGCGTTGCCGGCGCGCATGCTGGCGGCGGACGTCGCGCCGCCGCCGCAGCAGCCGGCTCGGGTCGTGGTGCTGGAAGTCATGGTGATCTCCTCGGGTCAGGGCTTGTCGATCCAGAACCAGCTCTCGAAATTGGCCGCGCCGCCGGCACCGCTGGTCCACGGCCCGACGCCGCCCGGTGGCGTCTCGCAGCTTGTGCGCGTCGGCGCGCGGAGGGGGTCGGGCGACCCGGGCAGCAGCGGCACGCGGCCGCCCACGTGCGCGCCGTCGACGGGGCGGCAGCAGTCGTCGAGCAGGAACGCGCCGCGCACGGTGATGAAGACGCGGTCGCCGTAGTTCAGGCTCTCGCCGGTTTCGTCGTGGAACACGATGCGGTCGGTGCTGGGCGTGGCGGCGAGCTCGAGCGAACCTGCCTTGAAGTAGATGTCCGCGGAGCGGCCGCGGCCGCCCTCCAGCACCAGGACGTCGACCACGCCGTCCAGGATGGACTCGGTCTGCAGGGGCCGCGAGAAGCGGATGTCGAGGCCGCCGGAGGCCGCGCCGGTGCCCAGCAGCGCCGCGGCCTGCGCCGGCGAGTAGGTCGCGCCGTGGATCCAGTTGATGCCCGTGATGCGCGTGGCCGGGCGCAGCGAGATCGCGCGCCGCACCTCCATGTGGATCTGCGAGGGCGCGAGCGGCTGGCCCTTGGCGAAGCCGTCGATGCGGGCCAGCAGCACGCAGCATCCGGCGCAGGCCTGGCAGCAGGGCTCGCAGCGATCGTCCTGCCAGCGCTGCGCGTCGGTCGTCACCACGACGCTCACCGAGTCGCGCAGCTTGCCGTATTCGCAGTCGCTGGTGGCGCCGCAGGCGTCGGGCACCAGTGGGCGCACGGGCTCGATCGGGCATTCGCGATAGCACAGGCCGAGATAGAGCGTGGCGTCACCCTCGTCCAGGATCTGCTGGCGATCGGCGGCCGACAGCGCGGCCCACAGGTCGACGAGCATGGGCTGGCGCAGCACCAGCTCGTTGCCGTCGCAGTCGAGCGCCAGGCCGCAGGCGAGCTGCACCTTGGTGCGCGCGTCGGCCGGCGCGCAGTCGGTGGGCGGGCCGAGCGCCTCCTGCTGGCGGCGCAGCGCCTCGATCTGGGCGCGCAGCGTCTCCTTGGTCGCGTCGTCGGCGGCCTGGGCCAGCGCGGCGCCCGCCTTGTCGATCCCGGCCTGGATCTCGCCCCACTGGCTGTCGGTCACAGGCACGCAGCCCGGGTCGGGCGGCGCGGGCAGGACCTCGAGGCCGCACACCACGCCCCAGCCGTGCAGGCAGCGGTTGTGCAGCTTCATCTTCTCGCGGAAGTAGGCCTGCTCGGCGAGCAGGTCGCGCGCGTGCAGCATCTGCCCGTAGAAGTAGCGCAGCCGGTCGAACTGCGGGATCGCCGCGCAGGCGTCGAGTGCTTGTTCCATGATGCGATCCTTTCAGCGTTCCTCAGGTCAACAAGGTGTTCAGTCCGATCGCCGCGGTCCGACCGACGGAGAAGGCGCCGCGCGAGCCGCCGCGGCGCGGCCAGAGCACGGTGGTGCGCGACAGCCGCGCGTTCCCGGCCGGGCCGCCCAGCACGGGCGCGGGCAGCGGCGCGAGCACGGTGTCGATGCCCACGGCGCTGTAGCTGCCCACGACCAGGCCCGCGCCGCCCACGCGCGCGGTGACGACGGTGTGCGCGGGCTTCTGGCTGTCCAGGAGCGCGGTCAGGCGGGCCAGCAGGACGTCGCGCGGTCCGTCCGTGGCCGGCACCAGCACGCGCAGGCGCCAGGCGGCGTCCGCCAGCGGATCCAGCGCCGGATCGCCGAAGCTGCGCATCGGTGCCGCGCCCAGCGGCGACGCGCCCAGCGTGAAGCGCGCGCGCTTGCGGCCGAACAGACGCACGCTGCCCAGTTGCGCGTTGCGCGAGAGCGCGCCCCACGCCCGTTCGGCCGCGAGCTCCTGGATCACGGGCTCGACGTCGAGGACCTGGCGGATGGCCGCGGCCAGCCCCTCCTTCGTGCCGCGCTGGCGATAGAGCTGCGGCGTGGCGGCGATCAGCGCGCGCCGGCGTTCGGCCGTCCACGAGGGCTCGAACGACAGGTCCAGGAACGAGCCCAGCCAGGGCAGCACGCTTTCGGGCACTGCCGCGGTGTCCAGCAGCGCGGGCAGGCGCTCGATCGCGCGGTCGAGGTTCTCGATCGATGCGTCGAACAGCGAAAGAAAGCGCTCCGTGAATTCCTCGGCGCGCGGCTCGTCGCGGTAGACCGGTGGCAGGTGCTCGA
>DASQCX010000407.1:0-6183 GCA_035634455.1 Burkholderiaceae bacterium | reverse complement strand
GCCAGCCAGTTCCGCCCCGGCCCGCCGCCCGAACTCGCGAGCGCGGTCTGGGCTCGCGACCTGCAGGAAGTCCGCGCGCTCGGCGCGAAGAACAGCAGCGCGCGCACGCCGGAGCAAACCGAGATCGCGCAATTCTGGGAGGACACCCGCCCGCTCGTGTACTACCCAGTGCTGCGCGCCGTGGCCCAGTTGCCCGGGCGCACCTTGGCCCAGAACGCTCGCCTGTACGCCGCCGCGGGAATGGCCATGGATGACGCGCTGATTGCGGTCTTCGATGCCAAGTACATCTACAATTTCTGGCGACCGATCACGGCGATTCGATTGGAGCATGTGGCCGGCGGAATCAATGCGACAGCCGACCCGACGTGGACGCCGTTCGTCACCACGCCTATGCACCCCGAGTACCCGTGCGCGCACTGCGTGGTGGCTGGCGCGTTGGGCGCCGTGATCCGCGAGGAACTGCACGGTCGCCCCGTGCCTCATCTCAGTTCGACCAGCCCGACGGCGCCGGGCGTCGTCCACGGCTGGGACTCGATCGACAGCTTCGTCGACGAGGTCCGAATGGCGCGCATCTACGACGGGGTGCACTACCGCAATTCGACGGAAGTGGGCGCGCGAGTGGGCACGTCGGTCGGCGTCCTGGTGCAGCAGCGCTTCGCGCCGGCCACTGACCACTAAGCTGCGCATCGGTCCGATGCGTAGCGTCATGTCCCAGGGGACTCATGCTGCGGCGGGTCGGCGGCGTTACGATTGCTCCGACCGCTGTCAGGCGGCGTGCGGCGCAGATGCTGACGGCCGACCAAGTCTGCTTTCAGACCATGTAATGCGCGAAGTCACTAGCTACGCTATTCGCACGACGCTCATATACGACGAATCTTGTCATGCGATTCGTCAAGCTGCAGCCCTCCAGCGAATGGCACTCGGCGTTCACAACATGCATTCAAGGTGACGACGAGACGCGTGACGTTGTCTGTCTTCAGTTGTCGGTACGAGATGGGAAGGTCGTACCTTTCCGCGTGGTGAACTCGTCTGTTGGGAGTCTCATTCCCGAGCGCGAAATGCTGCCTGGTGCGTACGAAGTTCAGGACGACTTTCTGCTTCACGTCGAGACAGACCAGCAGAACGCGCGCTTTTCGCTGAACGGCGTTCAGCTGTTCGAGCTCGAGACGGTCAAGCACCCGAAGCGCATTTCGTTCCTGTGCTCCTCCGCCATTTGTGCAGTAGACGTTCGCCCTTGACGCAGTTCCCCCGCACCCGGATGAGGCGGTACCAGCCAGAATGCATCGCAAACGAACGATGCCGAATGACGGCCAGGAGACTTCAGCGGTGAATGACGGGTTGCGGGGTGGCGTTTTGAAGGCCCAGCCAAGCAGCGCCAACGTCTGGTTTCCGGCGATCGATCGGGCGAGCCGGATGTCGCCGATGGGTCGAAAGCTGGCCCCGCGCCCCTACGGCTTCACGAACTTCAACACGAACTCGTCCTTCGCCTGCGCCGGCTCCGGCGTATTGCGATCACGCGGATCGTTCGGATTGCGCAGGAAATCGCCCTCGGCCGCCAGACGGAAGCCCGCCGACTCGACCTCGTGCCGCAGGAAGGCCTCCTCGATGCGATGCAGCGTGCCCGACTCCGAGATGCCGGTGCCGGGCCGCCCCGCATGGTCGGCGATCACGTAGAGGCCCCCGGGCTTGAGAGCCGCGAATATCGCGCGGTTCATGCTGGCGCGGTCGACAGGGATCCAGCCGAAGTCGTGGTAGTTGAACATCAGAGTGACGAGGTCGAGCTTGCCCTCGGCGACCTCGGGCGGCACCGGGTTGTCGAAGGGCAGGGCGGCGTAGCCGATGGGCGCGGCTGCGACGCCCGCGGCCCGCATGCGGGCGCTGCGGTCGGCCAGCACCTCGGCCGTGCCGCGCGGCGGCGCGGGCTGGGCGGCCGACGGCGTCGCGGCACCGCCTTCGGGTTGCGCGGGACGGGCCGGCGCGGCATCCGGATTGCGCGGGCGACTCTGTGCCCACACCTTGCCGCTCGGCCCGACGATGCGCGCCAGCAGTTCGCTCGTGTAGCCGCCGCCGGTGCTGACGTCGAGCACCGTCCATCCCGGACGCGCGCCGACGAAGGTCATCAGGTCGACCGGATGGCGGCGCTGGTCGTTCGTGCGGTCGGCGTCGGTGCGGTCGGGGCTGGCGACGATGGCGGCGATCTGGCCGTGCGTCAGCGGCTGCGGCGTCGATGCGCAGCCGAGCAGGGCAGCGGCGAGCACGGCGGGGGCGGCGCGGCGAACGAGGGCAAGGGTGGGCATGGCGGGCTCCGGCGTCCTGGGTGGGCGCATGTTGCCAGAGCGCGGAGATCGGTGCCTGGCCGCGCGCTTTCGCCCTCCGCGCCGCATCGGCAGGCTCGCCGCACGAGCCCGGAAGGCTTGAGAATGGCGCTTCGGACGCCACCTGTCCGAGTCCGCCCATGCCCCTGCAAGACTTCCACCCCGCCGTCGCGCGCTGGTTCGAGCGCCGCTTCGGCGCGCCCACGGCCGCGCAGGTCGCGGCGTGGCCGCACATCCGCGCGGGGCGCGACACGCTGGTGGCCGCGCCCACCGGCTCCGGCAAGACGCTGACGGCCTTCCTGGCCGCGCTGGACGACCTGGTGCGCCGCGGCGTCGCGGGCGAGCTGCCGGACGAGACCGCCGTCGTCTACGTCTCGCCGCTGAAGGCGCTGTCCAACGACATCCGCGCCAACCTCGAGGAGCCGCTGGCCGGCATCCGCGCCGAGCTGGTCGCGCAAGGGCTGCCCGACGTCGAGATCCGCACCGCCGTGCGCACCGGCGACACGCCGCCGCGCGAGCGCCAGCAGGCGGTGCGCCGGCCGCCGCACGTCCTGGTGACGACGCCCGAGTCGCTGTACGTGCTGCTGGGCTCGCTCGCCGGTTGCCGCATGCTCGCGAACGTCCGCACGGTGATCGTCGACGAGATCCACGCGCTGGCCGCCAACAAGCGCGGCAGCCACCTCGCGCTGTCGCTGGAGCGCCTGCAGAACATCGTCGACCACCCGCCATGCTCCGACGCGCCGGACGAGGAGGGCGTGGCGCCCGACCCGAAGGCGGTGACGACGCGCGCCGAGCCGCGGCACGTCACGCGCATCGGGCTGTCGGCGACGCAGAAGCCGATCGCCGAGGTCGCGCGCTTCCTCGTCGGCGCGGGCGGGGTCGTCGACGGCCAGGCGGACTGCGCGATCGTCGACATCGGCTACAGGAAGCAGCGCGACCTGGCGCTGGAGGTGCCGGCGACGCCGCTGACGGCGGTGATGACGCACGAGCAGTGGGACATGGTCTACCAGCGCGTCGTCGAGCTGGTGGCGACGCACCGCACGACGCTGGTCTTCGTCAACACGCGCCGCATGGCCGAGCGCGCCGCGCGCCACCTGGCCGAGCGGCTGGGCCACGACGCCGTCGCCGCGCACCACGGCAGCCTGGCGCGCGAGCTGCGGCTGGACGCCGAGCAGCGGCTCAAGCGCGGCGAGCTGAAGGTGCTGGTGGCGACGGCGTCGCTGGAGCTGGGGCTGGACATCGGCGACGTCGACCTCGTCTGCCAGCTCGGCTCGCCGCGCTCGATCGCCGCCTTCCTGCAGCGCGCCGGCCGCGCGGGCCACGCCGTCGGCGGCACGCCCAAGGCGCGGCTGTTCCCGCAGTCGCGCGACGAGCTGGTCGAATGCGCCGCGCTGCTGGAGGCGGTGCAGCGCGGCGAGCTCGACGCGCTGCGCGTCCCGCCCATGCCCCTGGACGTATTGGCCCAGCAGGTCGTCGCCGAGACCGCCTGCCGCGACTGGGACGAGGACGCGCTCTACGCGCTGATGCGCCGCGCCTGGCCGTACGCGGCGCTGCCGCGCGAGCGCTTCGACGCCGTCGTGCGCATGCTGGCCGACGGCTACACCACGCGCCAGGGCCCGCGCGGCTCGTACATCCATCGCGACGCCGTGCACCGCCAGCTGCGCGAGCGCCGCGGCGCGCGCATGACGGCGCTGACCTCGGGCGGCACGATCCCGGAGACCGGCGACTACACCGTCGTGCTGGAGCCGCAGTCCGACCGCATCGGCACCGTCAACGAGGACTTCGCCGTCGAGAGCCTGGCCGGCGACGTGTTCCAGCTGGGCAACGCGAGCTACCGCATCCTGCGCGTCGAGCCGGGCCGCGTGCGCGTCGAGGATGCGAAAGGCCAGCCGCCCAACATCCCGTTCTGGCTCGGCGAGGCGCCGGGGCGCAGCGACGAGCTGTCGCTGGCCGTGGCGCGCCTGCGCGAGACGGTCGGCGAGGACGTGCGGCGTGCCGGCCAGCCGCGGGCGATCGAGGCCTTGATCGAGGCGACGGGCGGCGGCCTCTTGGCCGACGGCGCGCGCCAGATCGTCGAGCACCTGGCGGGCGCGCAGGCCGTGCTGGGCGCGCTGCCCACGCACCGGCGCATCGTGATGGAGCGCTTCTTCGACCAGTCCGGCGGCATGCAGCTCGTCGTGCATTCGCCGTTCGGCAGCCGGCTCAACCGCGCCTGGGGCCTGGCGCTGCGCAAGCGCTTCTGCCGCCAGTTCAACTTCGAGCTGCAGGCCGCGGCCACCGAGGACGCGATCGTGCTGTCGCTGTCCACCAGCCACAGCTTCCCGCTCGACGAGGTCGCGCGTTACCTGCGCTCGGCCACCGCGCTGGACGTGCTGGTGCAGGCGCTGCTGGACGCGCCGCTGTTCGCCGTGCGCTGGCGCTGGAACGCGACCACCGCGCTGGCGCTGCCGCGCTTCGTCGGCGGGCGCAAGGTGGCGCCGCAGCTGCAGCGCATGAAGTCGGAGGACCTGCTGGCCTCGGTGTTCCCCGACCAGGTGGCCTGCGCCGAGAACCTCACCGGCCCGCGCGAGGTGCCCGACCATCCGCTGGTCGCGCAGACGATGCACGACTGCCTGCACGAGGCGATGGACGCCGAGGGCTGGCTGGCGGTGCTGCGCGGCATCGAGTCCGGCGCGATCGAGGTGCTCGCACGCGACCTGCCCGCGCCGTCGCCGCTCGCGGCCGAGGCGCTCACCGCCCGGCCCTACGCCTTCCTGGACGACGCGCCCATCGAGGAACGCCGCACGCAGGCCGTGCAGGCGCGCCGCTTCGGCGACGCGGACAACGTCGACGGGATGGGCGCGCTCGACGCCGACGCCATCGCCGGCGTGCGCGAGGAGGCCTGGCCGCGCGCCCGCAGCGCCGACGAGGTGCACGAGGCGCTGATGACGCTGGGGGCGATCACCGAAGCCGAGGCGCGGGCCGACGAGCACTGGGACGCCGGGCTGGCCGCGCTCGCGCGCGCGGGACGCGCGACGCGCCTGGGCACGCGCGAGGGCGGCCTGTGGGTCGCCGCCGAGCGTCTCGCGCAGTTGCGGCCGCTCTATCCCGGCGCCGAACCGATGCCCGCGATCATGGCGCCGGCGGGCTACGACGCGCCGTTCGAGTCCTCCGGGGAAGCGCTGCGCGAGCTGCTGCGCGCGCGCCTCGGCGGCCTCGGCCCGGTCACGGTCGACCAGTTGGTCGAGCAGCTGCGGCTGCCGCGCGGCGACATCGAGGCCGCGCTCACGGCGCTGCAGTCCGAAGGCACCGTGTTCCAGGGCCGCGTCACGCCCGGGCTGGAGGCGATCGAATGGTGCGAGCGCCACCTGCTGGCGCGCATCCACCGCTACACGCTCAAGCGGCTGCGGCGCGAGATCGAGCCCGTCGAGCCGCGCGACTTCGTGCGCTTCCTGTTCGACTGGCAGCACGTGGCGGGCGCGTCGCGCGTCAGCGGCCCCGAGGCCTTGCCGGCCGTGCTGGCGCAGCTCGAGGGCTTCGAGGCGCCCGCGTCGCTGTGGGAGGCCGAGGTGCTGCCGGCGCGCGTGAAGGACTACGCGTCGTCCTGGTTGGACGACCTGTGCACCGCCGGCCGCACGCTGTGGACGCGGCTGCGGCCCGTGGCCAGCGGCACGCAGGGCGGCGGGCGTTCGTCGCTGCGCACGACCCCGATCCTGCTGCTGCCGCGCCGCGCCGCGCCGACCTGGTCGCGCATCGCCGCCTCCGCCGCGAGTGCCGACGACGCGCCGCTGGGCGGCCGCGCGCAGCGCGTGCTGGATTTCCTCGCGGCCAACGGCGCCTCCTTCTTCGACGAGATGGCCGACGGCGCGCGCCTGCTGCGCGCCGAGCT
>DASQCX010000406.1:0-1683 GCA_035634455.1 Burkholderiaceae bacterium | reverse complement strand
GTCGTCGTTTGCTGTGCGCCGGTGCGCCATGCGGCGGTCAGCGGGCCCATGCCGTCGGACACGCTGTAACCCTTGCCGCGACGATCGTCGAGGTAGGCGGCGAGTTCCTGCGCGGCCGTGCGGCCGGCGGTGGCGGTTTCGACGTAGGCGATGTTGGCGGCGTGGATCGTCGTGTTCTTGACCGTGCCGTCGGTGGCGCTGCCGGGGATGCCGTCCCAGTCGGAGGCGACGACGGCCGCGCAGGTTCCGCTGGCTGCCGCGGTCTGGCCCGCGTCGACGAAGAGGCTGCGCGGCGTCCAGATGTCGAGGAAGCCGGCCACCACGCGCACGCCCGCGTTGGTCGCGGCGGTGGCGTGGCAGGCGTCGCCGCGCACGTTGGTGGCGCCGTCGTCGACATAGGCGGTGACGCTCGGAACCGGGGCGCTGTCTTCCTTGCCAAGCCCGGCCGGGGCGGCGGGCGCGGTCGGCGTCGCGACCGTGGTGTCGCCATCGTCGCTACCGCCACAGGCGGCGAGGCTCAGCGCCGAGAGGATGGCGGCCAGCAGAGTGGCCGTACGGAACGAAAAGGGGGTGTGCATCTGCTGCTCCGGCAGTTTGTTTGTCGAGAAGCGCACAGTAGGTGCAGCAGGTGACGAGATTATTTACGGCGATGTAAAGGCGCGAAGACGGCTTTGAACGTTTAAGCGCTGCTAACTTCGGCGACTGCGCCGTGGCTTTGCCGCCGCGACGCTTTCGCGGCTCGGTGGGCGCATGCCGGTCATCAGCGGCATATGCGTGCGCATCGTCTCGACGAAGGCTCGAAGCCGCGCCGGATAGAAGCGCGCCTGCGGATAGACGAGGTACACCGGCAAAGGCGCTGCGGACCACTCAGGCGCGACATGGACGAGGCGGCCGCTGGCGAGATCGTCGGCGACGACCCAGGCCGAGACGATGCCGGCGCCGATTCCGCCGAGCGCCGCGTTGCGCAGCGCGTAGAGGCTGTCGGTCGCCATGCGCGGCCGGATCGGGAAGCTCGCATCCTCGCCGGATGCGCGATGCGTCAGCGCGACCGCGTCGCGATAGTAGGTGCGCATCGCGAGCCACGGCAGGCGCCGCAGATCTTGCGCGTGTTCGGATGGTGTGCCGTCGTTTTACAGGCTGGGCGCGGCAACTACGATGCGCGGCACTTCGGCGAGCCTTATCGCAACGAGGCTCGGGTCCTCGACGTTGCCAACGTGGATCGCGCAGTCGATGCCGTCGGCGATGAAGTCGGGCTGACGGTCGTGCAGCAGCCAGTCGACCGACACCTCGGGATGCCGCGCCAGAAACCCGGCCAGCGGCACGATCAGTTGCTCCTGCCCGAACGCGTGCGGCACCACTACGCGCAGCGTGCCGCGCGGCGCGTCCTTGTCGTCGCGCAGATCCGCCTCGATCGCCTGCCAGGTTTCGAGCAGCGTCTTCGCATGCTCGAAGCAGCGTTCGCCGGCTTCGGTGAGCTTCATCGCGTGCGTCGAACGCTGCAGCAAGCGCAGGCCGAGCGACTGTTCGAGCATCTGCAGCCGGCGGCTGACCGTGGGCTGCGTCGTGCCGAGCTGGCGCGCGGCGGCGGAGAGGCTGCCGGACTCGACGATCTTGACGAGGGTCTGCAGCAGTTCGAGGCGGTCGATGCCGGGCAGGGAGAGCTGTTCCATACGTGAAGCGTAT
>DASQCX010000405.1:0-2339 GCA_035634455.1 Burkholderiaceae bacterium | reverse complement strand
GGGCGCGGCGCGCGCGGGGCTGGCGCCTAGTTGGCCTCGGCGGCCCAGTTCTGGCGCACGCTGCGCAGGAAACGCTCGATGCGAGCGACCGTGTCGGGCTTCGGGTTGTCGATCTGCAGCAGCTTGAGGCTGTCCCAGAAGATCGCGCAGCCGGTGGCGCGCTCGAGCAGGCGGTCGAGGTCGGCGCAGGGGCCCAGCGGGCCGGTGGCGTCGTTGGGCTGGTACCAGGACGGCGGCATCGCGCCGAAGACCAGCCACAGGGCGCCGTCGGCCGTGGTGCGCGCCTGCGGCTCGCCGGCGGGGTCGAACCCCGGCAGCGGCAGCGCCTGGGTGAATTCGCTGATCGAAGGCACCTCGGCGCGCCGGTTGTGCGGCAGCATCTTCATCAGCTTGAGCAGGCGTTGCTCGCCGTCGAGCTTCTCCAGCAGGCCCTGGTGCAGCGAATGGTGCGGGTGGATGCTGCGCGCGCTCGGCGTGGCCAGCATCGGCATGATGGCGTCGACCAGCGCGCCGGCCTCGGGCACTTGGCGCAGGAGGGCCAGCTGCTCGGGCGCCAGCGCCGTGCCGACGCGCCGCAGCAGCGCCGCGCGCAGGCGCGCCGAACGCGCGGGCGGGCACGGCGGCGCGGGCAGGCTCGTGGCGAAGACGCGGAAGTGGTCGGAGCGCCGCACCGAGTCGATGGAGACGCGGCCCAGCGCCGTCACCGTGATCTTGAGCGTGCCGTCGGGCAGCCGCGTCAGCGACGTGACCCGGGCCAGCGTGCCGACCGTGTGCAGGTCGGTGGCGGTGAACTCGAGCGTGCCGAACTCGCGCTGGCGCACCACCACCAGCTCCTTGCTGCCGGCGACGGCCGCCTCCACCGACGCGCGCGACAGCGCCCGGCCCACGAACAGCGACGTCTCGCTCCCGGGGAAGAGCGTCATGTCCAGCAGCGGCAGCATCGGATAGTCGACGGCGGTCGGCATGGGGTCGGCGTGCGGCGTGTTCAGCGAGGGGCCTGCGTTTCCTTGCGGATCGCGGCGACGGTGGTCTCGACGACCAGGCGGGTGCCCAGCTCGCCGAGCTCGGCGGTGGCGCGTTTCGGGTTGCCGGTGACGCCGGCGGGGTAGGGGCCGGCCAGCTTGTCGGTGCGCACCAGCGCGGGATCGACCGCGAGCGCAAGCGCAGTATCCGCCAGACCGGCGTGCGAGCCCAGCTCGGCCTCGGAGACGCCGTGCGCCTTCAGCGCCGCGACGTAGGCGGTCTGCGTGATGCGGTAGTACTCGGAGGGCGCATGGGCGCGGCAGGCGGGATCCTTGGCCCACTCGCGGTTGAGCCGCTCGGCCACCTGCGCGAGGTCGGACTGGTAGCCGCCGTGGTCGCCGAGGAAGACGACGTCGCGGAACCCGTGCTGCTTGAAGCTGCGCGCGGTGGATTCCAGCAGGCCCTCGAAGACGGCGTCGGGCACCGAGATCGTGCCCGCGTACTTCATGTGCGCCGCGGGCGGATGGATGCTGCCCTCGGGCACGTAGGCGATGGTGGGCGCGACGATGGCGTTGCCGAGCGCGTCGGCGATGCGGTCGGCCAGCACGTGGGCGCGCACGTTGTGCTTGCCCAGCACCATGTGCGCGCCGTTCTGCTCGGTGCCGCCGATGGGCACGATGACGGTGGTGGCGCCGTGGGCGATGCGCTCGCGCAGCTCGACGCTGGTCATCGCCTCCAGGTCGTTGGCCGCCAGGCCGGCCGGCAGCGCCGCGCGCGCCGCGGGCAACGACAGCGCGAGCAGCACCGCGGCCGCGGCCGCGAGCCGGTGCAGGGGCGGGCGGCTCACGGCGCTCATGCCCGGCGCACGCGCAGCAGCTCGTCGACGAGCAGGCAGATCGCGCCCAGCGTGATCGCGCTGTCGGCCAGGTTGAACGCCGGGAAGGTGTAGGCCTGGTGCCAGTGCAGCGAGATGAAGTCCACCACCGCGCCGCGCGCGATGCGGTCGATGACGTTGCCGATGGCGCCGCCCATCACCATCGCGAGCGCGAACGAGAACAGCTTCTGCGCGCCGTTGCGGCGCAGCAGGACCACCATGAAGGTCGAGGCCGCGACCGCCAGCGCGATGAAGAACCAGCGCTGCCAGCCGCCGGCGTCGGCCAGCAGCGACCAGGCCATGCCCGTGTTCTCGAGCCGCACGAGGTCGAGAAAGGAGGTGACGACGCGGCTCTCGCCGAGCCGGAAGTCGCCGACGACCAGCGCCTTGGTGAACTGGTCCAGCAGCACCACGGCGAGCGCGATGCCCAGCCACAGCCACATCGAGGGGCTGGAGGCGGCGGAGCGGGAAAGGGAACGGGTGACCATCTGGGACGCGGGAG
>DASQCX010000404.1:0-4971 GCA_035634455.1 Burkholderiaceae bacterium | reverse complement strand
GAACAGCTTGATGATCGCCTGGCAGGCCGCGGTGCCGATCTGGATGCCGTCGCGCCGTTCCTGGTTCGCGGCCGGGTCGCCGGTGCGCCACGCGGCGGCCAGCAGGCCGGCGGCCGGCGCGGTCTGGCCTTCGGGCGGCGTCATGCGTCCCAGCACGTAGTCGAGGTCGCGCACCGTGAAGCGGCCCACCTCGCGCGACTCGACGATGACCGTGCCGCGCAGCGCGCGCAGCAGCGATTCCGCACTGGCCGAGCCGTGGGTCTGCGCGGGATTGGGCGACAGGTTCGCCAGCACGTTCATGCGCTCGATCGGGTCGTCGCCCTCGTCGCGATCGAGCAACGGGTAGAGCGACTCCCAGAACGTCTCTAGCAGCGTGGCGACCAGCTTCAGGCCGTCGGCCAGCCCGGGCAGGCCGCGGTTGGCGAGCTCGGCGCGCGTGAGCCAGGCGGCCACGCGCAGGTCCTTGGTCTGGCCCATCAGCCCGGTGGCCATCTCGGCGACCTTGCGCCAGTTCGGCTCCTCGGCGCCGACCAGCTCCTGCGTGGACGGGTCGACCGTTCCCGGCGTGCCGGCCGCGAAGCGTTCGAGCTCGGCGACGCCGGTGTACTCCAGATCCGGGCCGGCCGGTGCGTCATCGCTGATGGGACGCGAGAGGGCGTCGATGTCGATCACTTCGGGGGTTCTCCGGTACGCCGGCCGGTTCTGGCCGTCGAGTAGGACGCAGAGTAGTTCAAGTGCATGGCTTGTTCAATAACGGCCGATAACGGGAAAGCCCGCGCCCGCGGCCCTCGGATGCCCTCGGACGTGAGATTGCACACGGCGCGTCAGCGCACGAGGGCGACTGCGCGATGCGCCACCGCGCGCATCGCCGTGAACAGCAGGTCGAGCACCCAACGCAGGAAGGCCACGGTGATCTGGGTGCCGGCCGGCACGGTGCGACCCAGGAACCGGAAGATCATGCCCACCAGCGTCACGAGGCCGCGGCCCATCTCGGCCGAGACCAGGGCCGCCTGCGTCAGCATCCAGGCCACCTGGTCGAGGATGGTCATGCCGCCCGTCAGCGCCAGGCCCAGCACGCCCTTGCACACCTGCCCCGCCGTCTTGAGCATGTAGCCCAGCGCGCGGCCGATCATGTCCAGCAGCCTGGCCGAGCCCATGATGAATCCGCCCGCGCCCTGTGCGGCGTTCTCCAGGAAGCCCTTGACCTGGCGCTCGTCCGTGCCGGGCACAATCAGGTTGTTCCAGGTCTTGCCGGCCACGCCGGGGATGTAGCTGTCGGCCATCGAGTGGCCGGCGACGCTGACGGGCATGCCGGAGGTGCGTCCGATCTGCAGGCCTTCCTCGCCGAACGGAACGTGGAAGAACGGGAAGATCGGGATCATGGGCACCGGATCGACCGGGTTGGAGACCCGGAAGATGTTGTCCTTGCCGACCTGCTGCGTCAGTTGCCGGGCGAAGGCAGCGGGGCCGGTGCGGGGTGCGCCGAAGGTGTACACGCGCACGTCGCCGGTGCGGTTGGCCGTCGCGAAATCGGCGTTGAGGAACGCCAACGCGCCGCCCAGGCTGTGGCCGACGCAGTGGATCCGCGCGGGGTTCCTGCCGCGCAGGAATTCCTGCAGCTGGGCCACGAACGACTTGAAGGTCTCGTTGAAGCCCGCATGCACGAGCTGGCCGCCCGGGCCGAACTGCACGCCGATGTTGAGGTCGGTCAACCAATCGGCTGCCGTGGCCGTGCCGCGCGTGGCGATCAGGATGTCGCCCGCGAACTGGCCGACACCGGCGGCCACGTAGCCGAATCCGCTCAACGGCCGGAAGATGGCGCCCGATGTGCCGGTGAAGCGCGTCGAAGCACCGAACAGGCCATCGATCTTCAACGGGTCGCCCTTGACCAGGCGCGCGGCCTCGGATTGCTCCTCGCGCAGCGAATAGACGCCGAGCGCAATGCCCGCAGCCTGGCTGGGGGAGAGATTGCTCATGCCTGTCCTTCCCTGGTTGACCGCGTCAATTGAATTCGCAGATCGTCGTGACTTCGCCGTGGAGCGCGAGTTCAGCTTCCAGCCGACAAGTGAGGTTGATGGGCTTGCCCTTTGTCTCGCTGTCGTTCTCGTAGCTGTATTTGAAGAACGCCCAGGCGTCGTACGTCTTTCCCTGGTACTCGATCTTCATGACCTGCTCGATCACAGGCTGATGCGGCAGCAGGCCGCCCAGCAGCGACGACCCCTCGATGGCCGGAAGCGCGAATTCGCCGTTCGCGTTCGTGGTCGTCCTGTCGCCGCCCTTCTCGTTCTTCCAGTGCCAGCTGTAGTCGCGCACGATCACCGCGCCCGCCGCCGGCTGGCCGTTCATCAGCACGCGACCCTTCATCGCGGACCAGAGCACCATCTTCGCCATCGCAGTTCCTTGCAAACATCCCAGCAGCACCACCGCGGCGCCGATGGCCATCCAGATTCCACGTCGCTTCACGGCGCGACTTCCCCGCGGGTGCGGCGCCGCTCGGTGCTCGGGCAGGTCATTCCGGACGATACCTCGCCCCGTATGGTGCACAAAGCCCTCCTTCGAGGGATGCCTTGCAGCGGGCTCATGAGGCCAGCGTGTCCAGCAACGAAGACGGCGGCGCCGACGGCGAGACGAGCCCCGCGAACTGCGCGGCCGGCGGCAGCGCGGGAAAGGCCAGGCGCAGCGGCGGCGCGTCGTCGGCGCCTGCGCAGTACAGATGCACGGCCGCGGGCGGGCAGGCGTCCGCGGGCTCGGCGGCGGGCTCGGCCAGCGCCTGCAGCGCGCGATCGAAATCGTCTAGCGGCAACCGGGGCGCCAGGCCGGCCAGGGCGGCGTCCTCGGCCGCGAGCCAGCCGGCGGCGTCGCCCGCGAGCGCCGAGGCGACGCCGCCAGGCGACGCCGCGCTGCCGCCCGCGAACGCCAGCGTCAGCGGGAAGTAGCGTCCGACGCGGTCGACGCTCGCGAAGAACAACCCGCGCCACGCGAGCGGGCCGCAGACGCCGGGCGCCAGCTGGAAGCGCCAGATCGGCGCGGACAGGTAGAGCTCGAGCCAGCGCTCGCCCAGCGCCGCGCGCGAGGCCTGCATGCCCTGCTGCAGCCAGCCGTCCCAGGCGGACGTGAACTCCCACGGCAGCCGGCGCGTGACGAAGTCGCCCTCGCCGGGAAGCTTGCCGTAGAAGCCGCAGGTGGCCATGGTCTGCCGCGTCGGGGCTGCCGGGCGACGCGTCAGCCCGGGCAGCGGAACTGCGCCAGTTCCGGCAGCCGCATCGGGTTGCGCACGCTGCCCGAACGCAGCTCGAACCAGACGCGCTTGCCGCCCTCCTCGTAGCTGACGCTCTGGCGCTCCGGCGTGCCGCCCTCGACCTTGCCGGCGTCGACGAAGCGGAACAGCGCCCACGGGCCCTCGAAGGCCAGCGGCGCGGATGACGGCTTGCCGGCGATCACCAGCGTCAGCCGGATCTGGCTGTTGGGGCTCAGGCTGGGCCAGGACAGGCGCGCGGCCGCGCCGGTGCCCGGCTTCATCGCCGTGACCTGGCCGTCGACGGACAGCTGGATATCCGTCACGCCGTCGTCGGCGCGCTGCAGCAGCAGGTCCATCGTGGCCTGCGGATTGACGCCGCCGCCCGGGAAGAACGCGTCGCGGATCGCCGCGGCGCGCTGGAAATTGGCGATGGTGGCGGGCGGCAAGGCGTCGACGCCCTGCGCCAGCTGGATCGGCTTCCACACCGGGCCGTTCATGTCGACCATGCCGACGAGCTTGGTCTTCGCGAAGCCGTCGATGACGCCGTTGGGCGCGAACAGCTTGGCGAAGTCCCCCAGCGGCACCTCCTTGCCGGAGCCCCTGACGAACGGGTAGCGGCCCTCGACGGCCGCCTTGCAGAAGCCCCCGACCTCGCCCGCCGCCGCGGCCTTCACCGCGGCCTGGCCGGCGCTGGCCGACTGCGCGCCGCTGCGCGCGATCAGGCCGTTGAGCAGGTTGCTGATCGGCGGCGGCATGCGGTCGGCCTCGCTCTTGATGCGGGCGACGATCTGCGCGTCGGAGGTGGTCGGCGCGCCGCGCTTGATGGCCTCGTCGGTGGCGCGCAGCTGCACCTCGTATTCCTTGAGCACGCCCAGCGTCGCGTCGAGCGGCACCGGCTGGCCGGCCGGGCCGGCGACGACGCGCTGGAGCTGCTCGAAGTGCGCGTCGACCACGGCCTCGGGCTTGGCCGCGGGGGCGGCCGCGGCGGCCGGCGCGCCCATCAGCTTGTCGACCGTGCTGCGCATCGCGCTGGTGGCCTTGTCCAGCATGCCCGCGGCGACGGCCTCGGCCGACTTGTCGTTGCCGCTGGCGAGCCTGGTCTCCTTGGCGACGCCGTTGAGCAGCAGCTTCAGCGGCGAATCGCCGGCCGACAGCAGCGTGATCGTCTGGATGCTGCCTTGCAGGCTGGTGGACGGGATCAGGCGCAGGTCGCCCAGCAGGTCGTCCCAGGTCTTGATGTACTCGTTCAGGTACAGCTGCTGCACCTCGGTGTAGGTGGTCTTCAGGCGCTCGACGCCCGAGCCGCCCGACGCGGTGCCCAGCACCCAGGCCTCCTCGTCGCCGAGCTGCTTGACCATCAGCGGGGCCTGCGCCCGGAAGCCCTTGTCGTAGCCCGCGACGGTGAACAGCCCCGGGACGCCCTGCGACAGCGGCGCGCCCGAGGCCCGCGTGAACACCAGCGCGGCCTGCGGGCCGCCGGCGTCGCTGACGCGGAAGTCGGGCACGCCCTCGGCGCCGAGGCGCTTCAGGCGCGAGTACACGCGCTGCGCGAGCGACGACGCGGCGAGCTGCTTGCGTTCCTGGTCGACGAGCGCCTGGTCCTGCGGCAGCACCATCTCGAGCGGCGCCTGCTCCAGCGCGGCCTCCAGGTGGCTGACGAGCGCCTGGCGCTGCTGTTGCGTCACGTCGCGCGGCAGCATGCGATTCCAGTCGGCGGCCACCCAGGCCTTGAC
>DASQCX010000403.1:0-1843 GCA_035634455.1 Burkholderiaceae bacterium | reverse complement strand
CCGGCGCCCGAGCTCAAGCTGCCGACGGCCGAGCCGCCACCCGCACCAACCGCCGCCGACTTCACCGTCAAGCCGGCCGATCTGCCCGCCCCACCTGCGCCTGCGCCCGCGCCAGCGACAGAAAAGCCGAACGGACCGACGGACCTGGCGTCGCTGACGATCGAGGAAGTGCGCAGCCGTGCCACGGCCAACGACATCGCCGCGATGGAGGAGCTCGCGCGCCGCCTGATCCAGGGCACAGGCGTCGCCAAAGATCCGCAGGCCGGCGCCGGCTGGCTGCTGCGCGCCGCCGAGGCGGGCTCGGCGCAGGCGGCTTTCAATGTCGGCGTGATGTACGAGCGCGGTTTCGTCGTCGAGCGCGACTCCGGCCGTGCCGTCGAATGGTATCGCAAGGCCGCTGACGGCAACATGCCGGCCGCCAAGCACAACCTCGCCCTGATGCTGCGCGACGGCAAGGGCGCGCCGCGCGACGTCGCGCGTGCCGTCGAGCTCCTGCAGTCGGCGGCGCGCCAGGGCATGGCCGCCTCGATGTTCTCGCTGGGCGACATGTACGAACGCGGCGACGCGGGCGCGAAGGACGCGGCGGCGGCGCTGGCCTGGTTCGCCATCGCCGCTGAATTCGAGCGCCAGATCAATCGCGGCGAGGAAACGGCGCTCGCCAGGGCGGCCGACCAGCGTTCGCAGGCCTTGCAGCGCGTGCTGACGCCGGCCGAGCTGCAACGCGCCCAGCAGCTCGGCCAGACCGAGTTCCGTGCCATCGCCCAAGCCTTGGCGCCGCGTGCGCCCGCCCCCGCGCCGGCCGATCCGCCATCGCCGTCCGTCGCCGCCGCGCCGTCGGCCTCGCCGGCAAGAGACGATTTGAACTGGCCCAAGGCGCCGGCCGATCAGATCCGTTTGGTTCAGCAAGGGCTGGCCGACCTCCAGCTCCTGCGCGACAAACCGGACGGGATGCTGGGGCCGATGACGCGCAACGCCATTCGTGACTTCCAGCGCGCCGCCGGCCTGCGCGCCACCGGTGAACCCAGCAAGGACGTCTACGTTGCGCTCCGTCAGGCGCTGCTGCAGCGCGACGTCGCCACGCGATCGCCGTTGCCGCTGCCGCCCAAGCCCGAGCCGGGGGCTCCGGCAGCGGCCGATCTCGTCAAGCCCGGTCCCGATGCCTGGCCGCCGGACGGCACCGACCAAGTGAGAGCCATTCAGCGCCTGCTGCGCGACATGAAGATCCTGACCGAGCCGGCCGACGGCCAGCTGGGCGCCGCGACGCGGGCGGCGATCCGCGAGTACGAGCGGCTGGCCGGCCTCAAGGAGACCGGCGAGCCAAGCAAGTTGCTGTTCGACTCGATGAAAGAGACCCGCGCGCTGATGACCCCGAAGGGCGGGTCGAACTAGCTCACCAGCTTCCCGGCGTGCCGCCACCACGTGGTGGGTACACCGGACGCCGCCCGTTCGGCGGCGGCGGGCGTGTCATAGAGCGCAAAGCAGGTGGCGCCGCTGCCGCTCATGGCGGCGTAGCGCACCGCGGGGCTCGCGCGCAGGAACGCAAGCACCTCGGCAATGGCCGGGCAAACCGCGATCGCGGCAGCGGACAGGTCGTTGCCGCGCGCGGCCAGCGCCTCAACCAGGCTCGCGAGATCGGACCACGGATGCGCAAGCGGCTGCACCTTCGAGAAGTCGCCGCGACGGGCGGCGAATACGGCGGCAGTGGGCAGCGCTGTACCGGGATTGACCAGCAGCAGGCCGCAGGCCGGCAACGGCGGCGCCGGCTCAAGCCTCTCGCCGATCCCCGAGACCAGCGCCGGCCGGCCAGCCAGGCACATCGGCACATCGGCGCCCAGCCCTGCCG
>DASQCX010000402.1:0-1997 GCA_035634455.1 Burkholderiaceae bacterium | reverse complement strand
TGGTGGCTGGACGACGAGCTCTCCGGCGACGAATACACCACCGCGTACTGGTACCTCAAGGGCGACCCCGTGCAGGGCGCCGCATTCGAGGTCAAGGCCTCGTTCCATTGGTACGGCGACGACGTCAAGCAGATGGAATCGGCGTTGCGCGGGCTGACGCCCGAGCAGATGAGGGCGCTCAACGGCAACGAAGACTTCGCGAAGACGCGCGACAAGCTCGAGGACTCGCTCAAGGGCACCAACCTGCAGGTCGTGCAGGCCCTGCTCGCCGGCCGCACGATGCGCGCGGATGCATTGCGGCTCAAGGAACAAATCGACGCCGCGCGCGCCGCGGGCGACGACGACAAGCTGCACGACCTGCTCTCGAAGGTGGACCCGCGCGCGCTGCCGCAGATGCGCACCGAGTTCCTCGACATCCTGGCGGGCCACGCCATGACCAGGGACGCGCCGGTGACGTCCAACGACAAGGCCGTGCTCGCGGCGGAAGGCGCCGCGTTCGCCCTGTACGTCACGGCGCCCGTGCAGGTGTGGGAGCCGGGCACGGGCGAGTACGACGAGGGCCACTACGTCACGCGCACGCTCGGCGCGGACAGCGCGCGCCTGGCCACGGCGCTGGCCACCACCGGCGAGGGCAGCCCCGACGCCCGCGCGGCGCGCCTGGCCTACGAGGTCGCGCGCGGTCGCAAGCCGCGCCCGGAGAAGCTCGCCATCGCTCTGGACGACCCGGAGCTGGTCAAGGCCCGCGCCAATCCGGCGCTCGAGAGCACCGACACCAAGTCCCCGCAATACCTCGAGGCCAAGCAGGCGCGCGACCGCCTCGAGGCGCGGCACGCCGAGGTGATGACCAAGTTCGCCGCGCTCACCTCAAAGGACGAGGGTCTGGCCAAGGATCCCGCGCGCGCCCAGGCCTACACCGCGCAGAAGGTGGCCGGCATGTTCGGCGACGACGACCTGGGTCGCGAGCTCGGTGCGTCGATGGTGACCGACGGCCGCGCCAAGCCCGCGGTGGCGATCAAGTACGCCGTGCGCGGCTGGGGTACCGACGAGGAGCTGATCCGCAAGACGCTGCGCGGCATGAGCGCCAAGGAGATCGACGACCTCAAGCACGACTATGCGAAGCGCTACGGCAAAGGCAAGGACGACACCGACGCCCTCTACAACGACCTGGGCGTGTTCCAGAACGCCGACACGGCCAAGGCCGTGGGCATCAAGGCGGCGTCCGGCGGCGGCTTCTTCACGGAGCTGTCGGGTGACGATCGCCAGGAGGTGGAGGAACTGCTGCTGGGCGAGCCGAAGAACGACCGCGACCGCATGCGCCTCGCGCGGCTGCAGTACGCGCACCAGAAGGGCGAGGGCACGACCTGGGCCACCGGCGCGCTGCTGTCGCAAGAGGACTCGATGGCCCGCGACATGGGCATTCCGGAGAAGGACCGGCCGCCCGGCGCGTTCGCTGGCAAGTCGCTGGACATGAACAAGACGCGGATGGAGGACATCCTCGCGGACGGCGGCGGCGAGGAGAAGGCGTTCGACGACCACGGCAACTTCAAGCCCACCGCCAGGTATTCGAGCAACGACTTCCGCCTGCGCGTGGCGGCCACCGGCGAGATGGCCGCGAACTACAAGCACCACGTCGACAGCCTCGTCAACATGATCACCGGGGCGATCGCGATCATCGGCGCGATCATCGGCACCATCGTGGTGACCGTGCTGACGTTCGGCACCGCCACGCCGCTGGTGGTCGGCCTGTGGGCCGCGGGCATCGCCGCGGCCACCGGGGCGGCGACGATGGCCACCAAGTACGCGCTCAAAGGCGGGCGCTACGGCTGGGAGGAAGCGGCCGTGGACGGCGCACTCACGCTGGTGGACGCGGCCACCGCGGGCCTGACCGCCGGTGCGGGGGCCAAGGCCGCGCGGGCGGCCTCGGAGCTGGCGGCCCTCAAGGCAGCAGCCCGCACGCCGGCGCAGGAGGCCGCCGTCCAGAGCCTCGTCGATGCGCA
>DASQCX010000401.1:0-6079 GCA_035634455.1 Burkholderiaceae bacterium | reverse complement strand
GCGCTCAACGGCCGCCTTCTCCGCCACCAGCGTCGCGTTCTGCTGCCAGTCCGAACGAACCGCCAGGCGGACGTTGATCATGACCTGCGGGAACAGCTGGACACCCTCCAGCAGCGCCTGCAGCGACCGCCCGGTGCGGCTCACGGCCTGCAGCACCTGCAGCGCGCTGACGATGCCGTCGCCCGTGGTGTGGCGGTCGAGCACCAGCAGGTGGCCCGAGTTCTCGCCGCCGAGCTGCCAGCCGCGGGCCAGCAGTTCTTCCAGGATGTAGCGGTCGCCCACCTTGGCGCGGATCAGCGGCACGCCGCGATCCCGCAGCGCCTGCTCGACCGCCATGTTGGTCATCAGCGTGCCGACGACGCCCGGCACCGGCAGCCCGCGGGCGAGGCGGTCGGCCACGACCGCGTACAGCAGCTCGTCGCCGTCGTAGCAGCGGCCGCTAGCGTCGACCATCTGCAGCCGGTCGGCATCGCCGTCGAGCGCGACGCCATAGTTCGCGCCATGCTTGAGCACGGCGGCGACCAGCGCCTGGGGCGCGGTCGCCCCGACCTTGTCGTTGATGTTGAAGCCGTTGGGCTCGCAGCCGATCGCGACGACCTCGGCACCCAGCTCGTGGAACACGCTGGGCGCGACGCTGTAGGCCGCGCCATGGGCGCCGTCGACGACGATCTTGAGGCCCTTGAGCGACAGGTCCTGCGAGAAGGTGCTCTTGCAGAACTCGAGATAGCGTCCGGCGGCGTCGTCCAGCCGGCGCGCCTTGCCCAGCGAGGCCGAATCGGCCCACTGCGCCGGCTCCTCCAACGCGGCTTCGACGTCCATTTCCCATTGATCCGGCAGCTTCTCGCCGGAAGCGGAGAAGAACTTGACGCCGTTGTCGGCGAACGGATTGTGCGAGGCGCTGATGACGACGCCGAGGTCGGCGCGCAGCGCGCGCGTGAGGTAGGCGACGCCGGGCGTGGGCAGCGGGCCGGTCAGCAGGACGTCGACGCCCGCCGAGACGAAGCCGGCCTCCAGCGCCGACTCGATCATGTAGCCGGAGACGCGCGTGTCCTTGCCGATCAGCACGGTCGCCTTAGCCGACTTCGCGCGCAGCACGCGGCCCACGGCGTGGCCGAGGCGCAGCATGAAGTCGGCGGTGATGGGGGCGGTGCCGACGGTGCCGCGGATGCCGTCGGTGCCGAAATAGGTTCTGCTCATGCGGGAATTCTCGGGTGGGTGGTCGCGGGTCGCCCGAAGGATCACGCCGAAGGGCAACGTCGCGTTGTTGTTGGAAGGTTCACGAAGCCAGCGCGCGCCAGGTCTTGAGCGCGTCCACGGTCTCGGCGACGTCGTGCACGCGCACGACGGACGCCCCCTGCTGCACCGCGGCCAGCGCGGCCGCGACGCTCGCCGCGAGGCGCTCGCCGACCGGCTTGCCGGTCAGCACGCCCAGCGTCGACTTGCGCGACCAGCCCAGCAGCAGCGGACAACCGAGCGCCAGCAGCCGCCGCTGCTGCACGGCCAACGCGATATTGTGCGCCGGCGTCTTGCCGAAGCCGATGCCGGGGTCGAGCGCGATGCGCTCGCGGGCGATCCCGGCCGCGATCGCCGCATCGCGCCGCGCCGCCAGGAAGCCGGCGACGGCACCGACGACGTCGTCGTCCTCGTAGTGCGGATCGGCCTGCATGGTGCCGGGCTCGCCCTGCATGTGCATCAGGCAGACGCCCACGGCCGGGTCGGACGCGGCCACGGCCAGCGCGCCGGGCGCCTGCAGCGCGCGCACGTCGTTGAGGATGTCGACCCCGATCGCCAGCGCCTCGCGCATCACCACCGGATCGGCCGTGTCGACCGACACCGGCACGCCCAGCGTCACGGCGTGCTCGAGCACGGGCCGCACGCGCGCGAGCTGCTCGGCGGTGTCGGGCAGGCGCGCGCCGGGACGGGTGGACTCGCCGCCGATGTCGAGGATGTCGGCGCCCTGCGCCACCAGCAGGTCGCAGTGCGCGCGCGCCGCGTCGGCCTGGGCGAAGCGGCCGCCGTCCGAGAACGAGTCGGGCGTGACGTTGACGATGCCCATCACCAGCGGCCGGGCCAGGGCGAGGCGGAAGCGGCGGGTCTGCCAGATCATCGGAAGGAGTGGATCACGCGAGCGCGGATGCGAAAACGGGGCGCGAGGCCCCGTTGCTGTGATGGCTGGCTACGCTCAGGCCGCGGCCGGTGCGCCGTCCGTCTTGACCGGCGGCGCGCCGTTGGAGCGGTTCATCGTCGGCGTCCAGTCCTTGGGCGGGCGCGGCGGACGGCCTTCCATGATGTCGTCCATCTGCTCGCGGTAGATCGTCTCCCACTCGAGCAGCGCCTGCGCGATGGCCTCGACCTTGTCGCGCTCCGTCTCGATCAGGTGGCGCGCCAGGGCGTACTGCGTGTCGAGGATCTTGCGGATCTCCGCGTCGACCTTCTGCATCGTCTGCTCGCTGATGTTGGTGGTGCGCGTGACCGAGCGACCGAGGAAGACCTCGCCCTCGTTCTCCGCGTAGACCATCGGGCCCAGCGATTCGGACATGCCGTACTTCATGACCATGTCGCGCGCGATCTGCGTGGCGCGCTGGAAGTCGCTCGAGGCGCCCACCGTCTGCTGGTTCATGAACACCTCTTCCGCGATGCGCCCCGCGTACAGCGCAGCGATGTTGGCGAGCATGTATTCCTTGTCCGGCGCGTTGTTGTCCTTCTCGGGCAGGTAGAACGCCACGCCCAGCGCGCGGCCGCGCGGGATGATCGTGACCCTGTGCACCGGGTCGTGCTTGGGCAGCTTGAGCATCACGAACGCGTGGCCGGCCTCGTGGTACGCCGTGTTCTTCAGGTCCTCGGGGTCGATCACCGCGCTGCGGCGCTCGGCGCCCATGAAGATCTTGTCCTTGGCCTTCTCGAAGTCGATCATCTCGACGACGCGGCCGCTGCGGCGCGCCGCCATCAGCGCGGCCTCGTTGACCAGGTTGGCCAGGTCGGCGCCGGACATGCCCGGCGTGCCGCGCGCGATGACGTTGGCGTTGACGTCGGCGCCGATGGGCACCTTGCGCATGTGCACGCCCAGGATCTGCTCGCGACCGCGGATGTCGGGCAGCGTGACGTAGACCTGGCGGTCGAAGCGACCCGGGCGCAGCAGCGCCGGATTCAGGATGTCGGGACGGTTGGTGGCCGCCATCACGATGACGCCCAGGTTCGTCTCGAAGCCGTCCATCTCGACCAGCATCTGGTTGAGCGTCTGCTCGCGCTCGTCGTTGCCGCCGCCCAGGCCGGCGCCGCGATGGCGGCCGACCGCGTCGATCTCGTCGACGAAGATGATGCAGGGGGCGCTCTTCTTGGCCTGCTCGAACATGTCGCGCACGCGGGCAGCGCCGACGCCGACGAACATCTCGACGAAGTCGGAGCCCGAGATCGAGAAGAACGGCACCTTGGCCTCGCCCGCGATGGCCTTGGCCAGCAGCGTCTTGCCGGTGCCCGGGGGGCCGACCAGCAGCACACCGCGCGGGATGCGGCCGCCCAGCTTCTGGAACTTCTGCGGGTCGCGCAGGAAGTCGACGAGTTCCTTGACCTCTTCCTTGGCCTCGTCGCAGCCGGCGACGTCCGAGAAGGTGATCGAATTGTTGGCCTCGTCGAGCATCTTGGCCTTGCTCTTGCCGAAGCTGAAGGCGCCGCCCTTGCCGCCGCCCTGCATCTGGCGCATGAAGTACACCCAGACGCCGATCAGCAGCAGCATCGGCGCCCACGACAGCAGCAGCGTCGTCAGCATGCCCTGCTCTTCGCGCGGCTTGATGTCGAACTTGACGTTGTTGGCGAGCAGGTCGCCGGTCAGGCCGCGGTCGAGCAGGCTGCCGGTGGTGTGCTCGGTCTTGCCGTCGGTCGTGCGGGCGGTGATGTCGATGCCGCCGCTACCCTCGGTGATCTCCACGCTCTGGATGTGCTTGTTGCGCACTTCCTCGAGGAAATCGGAGTAGGCGACGCGGCCGCCCTGCGTCTGCGCCGTGTTGAACGATTTGAAGACCGTAAACAGAACGAGCGCGATCACGAGCCAGACAGCGATCTTCGAAAACCATTGATTGTTCACCGCGGCTCCTTCTTACAAAAATGCCACTTTCCACGGCACATGGGGTTGATTCTAGGCCAGTCAATACCCCGATAACCCGAATGACAAGGCCTGGAAGGACGCCAATCGCACGTTTTGGGTGCGGAATGCACCCTGCGCGCCACGCCTGCCGAGCAAACGACCAGCCCGCGGTCAGCGCGGCGAGTTCTTCAGACCGAACCCGACCAGGAAAGTTTCCGCCGACTTGTCGCGCGAGGCCTTGGGCTTGACCGCCTTGACCACCCGGAAATTCGCGCGGAACAGCTCCACCAGCTCACTGTAGCCGCTGCCGTGAAAGACCTTGGTGACGAGGGCACCTTCCGGCTTGAGGTGCGTCACGGCGAAGTCGACCGCCAGTTCCACCAGGTGGGCGATGCGGGCGGTGTCGGTCACGGCGACGCCGCTCAGGTTGGGCGCCATGTCGGAGACGACCACGTCGACCGGATCGCCGCCGACCACCTCGTTCAGCCGCGCCAGCACCGCATCCTCGCGGAAGTCGCCGTGGATGAAGGTGACGCCCTCGATAGGCTCCATCTCCAGGATGTCGAGCGCCACGATGCGGCCGTTCAGCTCGCCCACCGCCGCGCCGCCGCCGGCGAACTTGCGGCGGATGTACTGGCTCCAGGCGCCGGGCGTCGAACCGAGGTCGACCACCAGCTGGCCCGGGCGGATCAGCTTGAACTGCTCGTCGATCTCCGACAGCTTGTAGGCCGCGCGGGCGCGATAGCCCTCCTTCTGCGCGAGCTTCACATAGGTGTCATTGGCGTGATCCTGCAACCACTGCTTGTTGACCTTCTTGCTTTTCGTGTTGATTTTCATGACAAAGGGATAATACGGGCATGGCCATGATTCAACTGACCCCTGCCGAACGCAAAGAAAAGCGCGGCGACGCCCACCACCTCGACCCCGTGGTCATGGTCGGTGCCGACGGACTGACGCCCGCCGTCCTCAAGGAGGCCGAAGTCGCGATCAAGTCGCACGGCCTGATCAAGGTGCGCGTATTCTCCGACGACCGCGCCGCGCGCGAGGCGATGCTGATCGAGATGGCCGACAAGCTCGACGCCGCCCCGATCCAGCACATCGGCAAGCTGCTGGTGCTGTGGCGACCGCTGGCCGAGACCGCGGCGGCGCCGTCCGACGACGCCAGCGCCGCGCCGCGCGTCGTCAAGATCCTGAAGTTCTCCAAGCGCGGCAATCATCGTCCGCAGATCAAGAAGGTCACCGTGATGGGCAACCAGCGCGTGACCGCCGGCGGCCAGGTCAAGCGCGCGAAGAAGCGCGTGACCAGCATCAAGAAGAAGGTCTGACGTCCTGCTGGCGCGGCGCGGGACGCGTCGCGCGCCAGGCCAGCGTCAGGGCCAGCAGGCCCTTGACACCGAAGAACGCCAGGCTGATCGCGTGCAACTGCATGAAGGTCAGCGTCGACGGGCCGCCCGCGCGCGCCTGCTCCATCATGGGCTGCAGGCCGTAATAGCCGGCCACCGTGCAGAAAAGCGCGGCGATCGCGAGCACCATCTCCGCCGAGAACTGCGACACGCCCGTCGCTAGGTGGCGGTCGAACGCGGCGCGGCGCTCCAGCATCAGGATCAGCACGCCGAAGACCAGGCTCGCGGGCGCCTCGCGGGCGAAGATCGCGCGCGCCACGGCGCCGAAGCCCGCCTTGTCGAGCGCGCCCGACGCCGCCGGCGTGGCGATCAGCGCGATCGCCAGCAGCACGCCGCACCACAGTCCGGGCAGCAGGCGGCGCAGGCGCTCCGTGGGGTGCATCGTCAGATGTACTTGACCCGGACGATCTCGTAGTTCTTGACGCCGCCCGGCGCCTGCACCGACGCGGTGTCGCCGGCTTCCTTGCCGATCATCGCGCGGGCGATGGGCGAGCTGATCGAGATCAGGCCCTGCTTCAGGTCGGCCTCGTCGTCGCCGACGATCTGGTACGTGACCTTCTGTCCGCTCTCCTCGTCCTCGAGGTCGACGGTCGAG
>DASQCX010000400.1:0-2009 GCA_035634455.1 Burkholderiaceae bacterium | reverse complement strand
GGCCGCAGGGTCAGGGTGTAGCTGGGGATCAGCACGGAATAGACGTTCAGCGAACCCCGCGCCGCCGCCTGCAGGTTCGCCAATGTCGTTTGGTCCGCGTTCCCCTGGCCGCCGCTCATCCACAGGCCGACCGCGCCGGCCTGGCCGGCGATCGCGTCGTTCGTCCAGGCCTCGCCGTAGACCTGCGCCGCGTTCTGCGCCGCGTTCTGATTGTTGCCCAGGCTGCGCCAATAGTTCGCATAATCGGCCGACGTGACGCTGCGTGTGAGGACGGACACGTTGCCGGGGAAATAGAGCGTCGGCGTCGAGCGCACGACGCCCTGGGACGGGTAGAAAATGCGCAGGGCGTCGGTCGTGCCGGCCGCGTTCGCGCTGCACAACGCGCTAAACGGCGCGACGTCGTAATCGAAACCGCCGGCCAGTTTCGCCAGGTTGTCGAGCATGGTCAGGCAGACGGCGTTCCCCTGGAAGGTGACGCTGCGACCAGCGCCGGAGAGGACCGTCCGCAGCGACCCATCACCGTTTACGGGGACGACGCTGCCAACGCCGCCGGCCGCGCCGGTCGCCGTTCCGAACGGTAAATAACAGCCAGGCGTAAACGCCGGCGTGCCGGCAGACGGCGCTGCCGTCAGCGCCGTCTGCACGATGACCGACGCCTGCACGTCCTGGTCGTAAAGCGGCGACGCCGACGCGGTGACCGTCGTGAAAATGCGCCGCGCCAGCGACGCCAGGTAATCGGTGCAGGTGAACGTCACGACGTGGCTCTGTTCGTCGATATCGTCCTCGCTGGCGACGACCGGCCCGCGGAACATGGGCACGTCGACGCCGGCCGTGTCGTCCCAGCGCCAGGCGACGACCTCGGTCGTCAGTTCCTGCACGTATTTCGCTGCCGGCGCCAGGCCGTCGAGGGTAAAGGTCAGCGTCGCCGGCGTGCACCAGGCCTGCACCAGTTTGCGCGACCGGGCGAGCGCCAGTTCCGCGATGACCGACGTCGCCGGCAGCGTGTCGGTGTAGGTGCGCTGGTGCAGCGTCAGGCGCCAGCGGCCGCGCCCAGGTGGCACCGGGTAGGTCCCAGGCGCGGCGGCCGGCGTCGGGGTGTCGCGCTCGAGCACGGCGGTCGTCATGTCAGGTAACCGTCCTGCCACGTCGCGACGGCCTGGGTGATATTCGAGGTCGACTGGCCGCTGAGCGCCATAACGGCCGACTCGGGCGCCGGCGGAATGACCGGCCAGCCGGGCGCGTAGCCGGCCAGGTTGAAATAGCGCCAGTCGAGCGACGACAGCACGCCTTGCGTCGGGTCGCCGTCGTAATAGGCCGTGTGCGCGGCACAGTCGAGGTCGACGCGGTGGCTGGCGTCGATGCGAAACCCGGCGACGAACGCCAGCATAAAAACGGTGCCGGCGTTCTGCAGCGTGATCGTCAGCTGCGGCTGGGTGACCGGCCCGTAAATGCTTATTTTCGGTTTCACGGCGACGTCGCCGTGTGTCGAAATAACGCCGTTCGACGGCGACCCACCGCCGGTGGGGTAGACACGCGGAAATGTCAGGTTGTAAAGGCGGCCGGCGCCCAGCGTGCCGGCCCAGGCCGTTGTCGTTTTCGTGTTGGGGTCCCGACAGATCGGGTCGGCCGCCTCGAACTGCAGCTGCAGCGCCACCAGTTCAGGGCCGGCCAGCGGCCAGCTATAGGCCGACGCCCGCAGGCCCAGCGTGCGTTCAGGGTTGCCGGGTCGGTTCAGGACGTAGTGCAGGACCGGGCGCGCGCTGGGCACCATGAATTTCGCGAACAGCGCTGGCACGGTGTCCATAAGGGCGCCGGCGCCGTGGTAGGCCTCGACGTTGATGGTGACGACGCGGCCGGCCAGGTACTGCGTCAGGTCGATTTCGCCGTCCTGGTCGGGCCGGTTCGACACGACGGCGCGCACGGCCGGCGCGCCCAGGTCCAGATTCGAGCAGAAATACCCGCGGCCATAATCCTCGATCGCGACGACGGTCGAGCCGGTGCCGTCGAGG
>DASQCX010000399.1:0-1899 GCA_035634455.1 Burkholderiaceae bacterium | reverse complement strand
CCCCACGTCATGATCGTGATCGTCGCCTTGCGGCGCGGCTTCAGCCGCGGCACGAGCGCGATCGGCACGCCGACGCTCGCCAGCCGCGCAGCGAGCACGATCAACACCGCCGCCGCCGCCGCCGCGGCCTGCAGGGCCGAGATCGTGAGCGACATCATGACCAAGCCGATCAGGCCGAACAGGAGCAGGTTGAGGAGGTCGTCGAGGACGTCCCAGAAGTCGAACAGGCGCTTCTGCGTCACCGCCGACATCGCGACGCGGCGGCCGCGGTTGCCGACGATGAGTCCCATCAGCACGACCGCGATCGGCGCCGAGACGTGCAGCGCCTCGGCGAGCGCGTAGCCGCCGGTCGCGAGCGCGAGTGTGATCAGGATTTCGACCGGATGGCTGTCGACGCGGCGCAGCATGCGAACGCCGAGCATTCCGCCGGCGAACCCGAACGCGATGCCGCCGACGACTTCGGTGACGAAGAGGAGCGCCGTCGTCGTCGGATCGGCGCCGCCGCGCGTCGTCGCGATCTGCAGCAGCGAGAGGAAGACGACGACGCCGGTGCCGTCGTTGAAGAGGCTCTCGCCGGCGATGCGCGACTCGAGGGTCTTCGGCACGCCGACGCGCTTGAGCACCGAGAGCACGGCGACCGGATCGGTCGGCGAGATCAGTGCGCCGAAGAGGAAGCACGCGAGCAGCGGGATGCCGAGCCCGAGCAATTGCGTCGCCGCCCAGAACGCGACGCCGACGATCGCCGTCGAGGCGACGACGCCGAGCGTCGCCAGCGTTGCGATCAGCCACTTCTCGCGCGCGAGGTCGGCGACCTGGATGTGCAGGCTGCCGGCGAAAAGCAGCAGGCCGAGGACGCCGTGCAGCAGCATGCCGGCGAAGTCGAAGTTCGCGGCGGTCTCGACCGCGGCCGCGAGCTTCGGATTGAACGACGCGGCGACGACGGCGACGAGCGAGACGACGATGCCGATCGCGGTGATGCCGATCGCGTCGGGCAGATGGACGAAGCGGTGATTGAGGTAGCCGAACGCCGCGACCAGTGCGACGACGATGGCGAGGACCTGGAACGCTGTCACTGGAGCGTCGCGCGGGCCGCGCAGCGCTTGGGCGGCGCCGCGCTGCCGGAGCTCATTCGTCGAGGCGGATGTTCCTCGCCTTGGCGAGCGCGGTCCAGCGCTGGATGTCGGCGCGGATGAACTGGCCGAACTGCTCGGGCGTCATCGGCAGCGGCTCGACCGCCTCGACCGAGAGCTTCTCGCGCAGCTCGGGATCGTGCAGCACCGCGACCTGCGTCTCGTTGAGGCGGCGCACGACGTCGTCGGCGATTCCCGCCGGGCCGACCGACCCGTACCACTGCATCGCGTCGAATCCCTTGAAGCCCGACTCCTCGAGCGTCGGGATGTCCTTCAGCTGCGGGCTGCGCGCATGGCCGGTGACGGCGAGCGCGCGCACCCGGCCCGAGCGCAGGTGCGGCAACGCCGCCGCGAGGCCGGGGAACATCGCCTGCGTCTGGCCGCCGATCAGGTCGGTGAACGCCGGCGCGATGCCGCGGTACGGGATGTGCAGCATGTACGCGCCGATCTCCTGCTTGAAGAGCTCCATCGTCAGGTGCGTCAGCGAGCCCTGGCCGGCCGAGCCGTAGGTGAGCTTGCCGGGATTCTTCTTCGCGTAGTCGATGAACTCGGCGAGCGTCTTCACCGGCACGCTGGCGTTGACGACGAGGACGTTCGGCGTGCCGCCGATCATGCCGATCGGCGTGAAGTCCTTGATCGCGTCGTAGGGGACGCGACGCGTCGCCGGCGTCGTGCCGTGCGTCGCGACGTAGCCTTGCATCAGCGTGTAGCCGTCGGGTGCGGCGTGTGCGGTCGTCACGCTCGCGATCACGCCGCCGCCGCCGCCCTG
>DASQCX010000398.1:0-2418 GCA_035634455.1 Burkholderiaceae bacterium | reverse complement strand
GCCGTCGACCGCACGACGCTGCTGCCCAAGCACGCGACCGTGGCCACCGCCCCGGCGTCGGCGCCGACCTCCGTGCGCCGATGAGCGACCCGACGGCGGCCGCCGCCACCGGTGCGGCCTCGGCCGGCCCGCGCGACGGGCGACTCGCCGCCCCACCCCTGGTCCGCCGCATGGCCGCGTTCCTGTACGAGGGCGTGCTGCTGTTCGGCGTCACCTTCGCCACCGGCCTCGTCTTCGCGGTGGTCATGCACCAGAACAGCGGCATGAAGCTGCGCATGCCGCTGATCGGCGTGGAGTTCGTGGTGCTGGGCTTCTACTTCATCGGCCTGTGGGTGCGCAGCGGCCAGACGCTGGCGATGAAGACCTGGCACCTGCGCCTGCTCACCCGCACCGGCGACCCGCTGTCGCCGCGCCGCGCGCTCGCCCGCTACCTGGCGTCCTACGTGTGGTTCCTGCCGCCGCTGGCGCTCGCGAGCGTGCTGAAGCTGCCGAACGCCTGGGCGGTCTTCGGGCTGGTCGCCGGCTGGATCGTGCTGTACGCCGCCGCCGCCCTGCTCCAGCCGCGCCGCCAGTTCTGGCACGACGCGCTGTGCGGCACCGCCATCGTGACGTCGCGGCCGACCGCCCCGCTGCCGCAATGAGGCCGCGCGCCCGGGCGACAATCGTCCGATGTTCTCACTCTGTGTCTATTGCGGCTCGCGCAGCGGCGCCGATCCGCGCTACGCCGAGGCCGCGCGCGCGCTCGGCACGGCCCTCGGCGAGGGCGGCCATCGGCTGGTCTACGGCGGCGGCCACGCCGGGCTGATGGGCGAGGTGGCCGACGCCACGCTGGCCGCCGGCGGCCAGGTGCTGGGCGTCATCCCGCGCCGGCTCGTCGCCCGCGAACTGGGCCACCGCGGCATCCAGGAACTGCGAGTCGTCGACACCATGCACGAGCGCAAGCTTCAGATGGCGCAGGCCGCCGACGCCTTCGTGGCGCTGCCCGGCGGACTGGGCACGCTGGAGGAGCTGTTCGAGGCCTGGACGTGGCAGCAGCTCGGCTACCACGCGCGCCCGATCGGGCTGCTGGACGCCGCCGGCTTCTACCGTCCGCTGCTGGAGATGCTCGCGCACACGCGCGACGCCGGCTTCGTCGACGCGCGCCAAGTGGACCGGCTGCGCGTGGACACCGACGCACGGCGCCTGCTGCGGACGCTGCGCGACGAGGCCGCGGCGAGCCCCGCCGGCAAGGACTTCAATCCGGTCTGAGTACCGGCCGGGGTCAGACCGCGGATTCGTCCGTCTCGCCCGTGCGGATCCGCACCACTTGCTCGACCGCCGTCACGAAGATCTTGCCGTCGCCGATCTTGCCCGTCTTGGCGGCCTTGACGATGGCCTCGATCGCGCGCTCGACGTCGCTGTCCTTGACCACGACCTCGACCTTGACCTTGGGCAGGAAGTCGACCACGTACTCGGCCCCGCGGTACAGCTCGGTGTGGCCCTTCTGGCGGCCGAAGCCCTTGACCTCGGTGACGGTCAGGCCGGAGACGCCGACCTCGCCGAGCGACTCGCGCACTTCCTCGAGCTTGAACGGCTTGATGATGGCGGTGATCTGTTTCATGCTGGGCTCCGGTTGGAAGGCGGGAAGGACGAGGGATGAATCGATTTAAGCACGGAAGCGCGAGGTGATGGGGTAGCGCCAGTCGCGCCCGAAGCCGCGGTGCGTGATGCGGATGCCCACCGGCGACTGCCGGCGCTTGTACTCGTTGATCTTGATCAGGCGCGTGACGCGCTCCACATCGGTGCGCGCGAAGCCGGCAGCGACGATGTCGTCGATCGCGACGTCCTCTTCCATATAGGCGGCCAGGATCGCGTCCAGCACTTCGTAGGGCGGCAGGCTGTCCTGGTCGGTCTGGTCGGGCCGCAGTTCGGCCGACGGCGGGCGCGTGATGATGCGCTCGGGGATCACCGGGCCGACGCTACCGTCCGCGCGCCGCGTCGCCTGGCGGTTCTTCCACTCGGCCAGGCGGTAGACCAGCGTCTTGGCGACGTCCTTGATCACCGCGAAGCCGCCGGCCATGTCGCCGTAGAGCGTGCAGTAGCCGGTGGCCATCTCGCTCTTGTTGCCGGTGGTCAGCACGATGGCGCCGGTCTTGTTGGACAGCGCCATCAGCAGCGTGCCGCGCACGCGGGCCTGGATGTTCTCCTCGGTCGTGTCCTCGGCCAGGCCGGCGAACTGGCCCGCGAGCGCACCGCGGAAGGCATCGAACATCGGCGCGATCGCGATCTCGTCGTAGCGGACGCCGACGCGTCCGGCCATGTCGCGCGCGTCGATCCACGAGATGTCGGCCGTGTAGGGCGACGGCATCATGACCGCGCGCACACGATCGCGACCCAATGCATCGACGGCGACCGCGAGCACGAGCGCCGAATCGATGC
>DASQCX010000397.1:0-1954 GCA_035634455.1 Burkholderiaceae bacterium | reverse complement strand
TCCACCAGAAGGCCGGCACGCTGGTGTGCGCCGCGACGCAAGGCCAGGTGCTGGACGGCGGCAACTACGTCGAGCTCGCGGGCGCGACGCTGCAGCTGGACCTCGGCGGCGCCGACAAGGGCACGCTGCTGGTGAGCCTGTCGGCGCAGATCGCGGGCACGCTGAACGTGAGCTTCGTCAACGGCTACAAGCCGGCGGTCGGCGACACGATCGCCGTGTTGTCGGCGCACACGCTGTCCGGCCGCTTCAGCCAGGTGAACGTGCAGGGCTTCAAGGCCACGACCCGCTACTCGGCCACCGGCGTGACCGTGCACCTGGACGCCGCGGCCTGACCGCGGCGCGCGTGGCGGCGCGGGCGGCGCCTCGCGTCGTCAGCGCCCGCCCGCCATCGCGTCGTGCAGCCAGTCCCGCACCGGCTGCGGCAGCGGCGCCACGGCGTCGGCGTCGCGCAGCACCGTGTCGGGCTCCAGCGGCTCGCGGTGGACGACGCCGGTGCGGTCGGCGGCGCGCGTCTCGAGCACGGCCAGCGTGCTGCCGTCAGCCAGGCGATGCGCCTGCATGCCCTGCAGCGGGAAGCCGGCGGTGGGCGTGCCGAAGAAGCGCGTGTCGGCGCGGCCGCGCAGGGCGACGGCGACGTCCTCGCCGGCGTCGCGCGTGCCCGGCCCGAGCAGCACCGCGACCGGCCCGCGGAAGCCCGGCTCCGGCGGCGCCTGCAGGTCCACCAGCGCCGGGCCGCCGGCGATGCGCACGGCGCCGCGCTCGACGATCCACTCCTGCCGGCCTTGCCCGTTCACGAACGCGCCCACCATGGGCCCGTCCAGCAAGGTGGCCAGCGCCGCCAGCGCGGGCCACGGGGCGTCGCCGTCGTGGTCGCGCAGGTCGACGATCCAGGCGCGCGGATGCCGCGCCGCCAGCGCCGCGATGCCGTCGTGCAGCGCCGCCGCCCATTGGAGCGCCGCGGGCGCGGAGCTCGTGTCGAGCGCGTGCAGGCGCACGACGGCGGTGCCGTCGTCGAGCAGCGCGAGCTCGGGCGCGCGCGTGACGAGCGTGCGCCGCGCGGGCAGCGCCTCGCCGGGCAGCGCGAACCAGCCGTGGTCGTCGTGCACGGCCTGCATCAGGCCGCGCAGGGTCCAGGCGACGTCGACGTCGTCCTGCGCGCCGCTGGACAGCCGGCGCGCGACGTCGGCGGCGCCGGCGGGATCGGACAGCGGGTCGACGAGGCCGTCGAAGTACGTCTTCACCGCTTCGTCGAGCAGGGGCGCGACGGCCGGCGCGAGCTCGCCCGCGTCGTAGCGCGAGTCCGAGCATTCGAGCGCGAACGCGATCGCCACCGGCTGCGCGGGCGTCGCCACGAGCGTGCGCACGCCCAGCGTCCTCGCGTCGTCGGGCACGTGGATCGCCAGGCGCTGCGTGGCGCGGCCGTGCGCGGGCACGGCCAGCGGCAGGCCCGGCAGCGCCAACGCCGCGCTGCCGTCGGGGCGCGCGTCGACCACCATCTGCGGCAGCACCTGCGTCGCCGCGTCGCCCTCGTTGCTCGCGGCCAGCGTGATCCAGACGCGACGGCGCTGCCACCAGCGCACGTCCCAGTTCGCGAGCGCGAACGGATGCGCGGCGTCGACGCGCGCCGACAGCGCGTCGGCCGCCTGCGACACGAGGTCGCCGCTGGCGGGAGTCGGCGTGCAGGCGGAACGCGAGGCGCTCGCGGCAAAGCTCGTCGCCGCGGCGAGCAGCAGCGCGGTCGCGGCGACGCGGGACGGTCGAACGGGCAAGGAAGTCGGCTTCATGTGGGCGGGCGCTGCAAAGGCAGCCCGCAATATACGACCGCGCGCTGAACGCTCACCCGAGCTTCGCGGCCAGCTCGCCGTACCTCTCGCGTACGACGGCCTCGCCGTACTTGCGCTCCAGCCGCCGCACCGCGAAGTGGCCGCGCGCCACCGTCTGGAAGTGGTCGATG
>DASQCX010000396.1:0-5609 GCA_035634455.1 Burkholderiaceae bacterium | reverse complement strand
CGACTCGCTCTGGCGGTCGAACACGCTGGTGCAGGGCACGGAGACGACGCGCGCGGCGATCTTGAGCTTGGCCAGCTGCTCCTGTGCCTGCAGCGCCAGGTGCACTTCCGAACCCGTGGCCATCAGCACGACCTGCGCCTTCCTGTTCAGGCCCACCTCGCTCGGCTCGGCCAGCACGTAGGCGCCCTGCGTGATGACGTCGGCGTCGACCTTGGGGAGGTAGGGCAGGTTCTGGCGCGACAGCAGCAGCGCGCTGGGGCGGTGCTTCTGCACGAGGGCCATCGTCCAGGCCACGGCCGTCTCGGTGGTGTCGGCGGGGCGCCAGACGTCGAGGTTGGGGATCAGGCGCAGGCTGGCGGCGTGCTCGACCGACTGGTGGGTCGGGCCGTCCTCGCCCAGGCCGATGGAGTCGTGCGTGAACACGTGGACGATGCGGCGCTTCATCAGCGCGGCCATGCGGATGGCGTTGCGGCTGTAGTCGCTGAACGTGAGGAAGGTGCCGCCGTAGGGGATGTAGCCGCCGTGCAGCGCGATGCCGTTCATGATCGCGGCCATGCCGAACTCGCGCACGCCGTAGTTGATGTGGCGGCCGATCCTGCCTTCGGTCGTCATGACCTGGCCTTCGGCGCCGAAGCGCAGCGGCGGTGTGCTCTTGGTGTTGGTCAGGTTGGAGCCGGTCAGGTCGGCGGAGCCGCCCAGCATCTCGGGCAGCCTGGCCGTGAAGAATTCCAGCGCCAGCTGGCTGGCCTTGCGCGAGGCCACGGTCTCTGCCTTGTCGTGCGCGCTGCCGACGGCCTCGGCGGCGATCTCGGCGAAGTCGGCCGGCAGCTCGCCCATCATGCGGCGGACGAATTCCTTGGCCAGATCGGGGTGCGCGGCCTCGTAGGCGTCGAACTCCGTCTTCCACTCGGCCTCGGCCTCGGCGCCGGCGGCCTTGGCGTCCCAGGCGGCGTAGATGTCGGCGGGGACCTCGAACGGCGGATGGTTCCAGCCGAGCGCCTTGCGCGTCAGCGCGATCTCGTCGGCGCCCAGCGCCTCGCCGTGCGCCTTGGCGGTGCCGGCGCGGTTGGGCGAGCCCTTGCCGATGACGGTCTTGCAGATGATCAGCGTCGGCGCCGTCGCGCTCTTGAGCGCCTCCTCGATCGCGGCGTCCACGACGTCGATGTCATGGCCGTCGACCTTGTCGACGACGTTCCAGCCGTAGGCGAGGAAACGGCCGGCGACGTCGTCGATGAACCAGGGCGTGACCTGGCCGTCGATGGAGATGCCGTTGTCGTCGTAGACCGCGACCAGCTTGTTGAGCTTCCACGCGCCGGCCAGCGCGCAGGCCTCGTGGCTGATGCCTTCCATCATGCAGCCGTCGCCCAGGAACACGTAGGTGTGGTGGTCGACGATCTCGTGGCCGGGGCGGTTGAACTCGGCGGCGAGCAGCTTCTCGGCCAGCGCCATGCCCACGGCGTTGGCGATGCCCTGGCCCAGCGGGCCGGTGGTGGTCTCGATGCCCGGCGTGACGTCGACTTCCGGGTGGCCCGGGGTCTTGGAGTGCAGCTTGCGGAAGTTCTTCAGCTCGCCGATGGGCAGGTCGTAGCCGGTCAGGTGCAGCAGCGCGTACTGCAGCATCGAGCCGTGGCCGTTGGACAGCACGAAGCGGTCGCGGTTGAACCAGTGCGGGTCGGCCGGGTTGTGCTTGAGGTGGCGCGACCACAGCGCGACGGCGATGTCGGCCATGCCCATCGGGGCGCCGGGGTGCCCGGAGTTGGCCGCCTGGACGGCGTCCATCGCCAGCGCGCGGATGGCGTTGGCCATCAGGGTGGGCATCGGCGTGGCGACGGGCGTATCGGCGGGGACGACGTTCGAGATCTCGGACATGGACGACTCTTTTTGGGGGCCAGGATGGGCAGGGGGCGGAGCGGGCGATTTTAGACGGGAGGCCGGAAATCGCGGGGAAAACCCGGCACGCGGGCTTTTACACTGGCCGGATGAAGGCATTGATCCTGGCCGCGGGCCGCGGCGAACGCATGCGGCCGCTCACCGACCGCACGCCCAAGCCGCTGATCGAGGTGCGCGGCAGGCGCCTCATCGAATGGCATCTCGAGGCCCTCGCGCGGGCGGGGGTGCGCGAGGTCGTCGTCAACACGGCCTGGCTGGAGGAGCAGTTCCCGGCGGCGCTGGGCGACGGCGCGCGCTACGGCGTGAAGATCACCTACTCGTTCGAGGGCCGCGACCACGGCGGTGCGCTGGAAACCGCCGGCGGCATCGCCAAGGCGTTGCCGCTGCTGGGCGACGCGTTCTGGGTGGTGTCGGGCGACGTCTATATTCCCAGTTTCCCGTTCGACCCCTCGGATGCGAAGCTGTTCATCGAGAGCGGCGCGCTGGGACAGCTATGGCTGGTCAAGAACGCGCCGCACCACCCGAACGGCGACTTCGGCATCGATGAAGATCGGCTGGCCAGTCGCACCGCCGAGCCGAAGCTGACCTGGGCCAGCGTCGGCTTGTTCCGAGCAGCGCTGTTTCGCGATATTCCCGTCGGCACGAAGATGGCGCTGCGACCCAGGCTCGAATACGCCATCAACCAGCGCAGCCTGCGCGCCCAATTCTTTGCAGGTGCTTGGACGGACGTCGGGACGATGGAACGCCTGGACGCACTGAACGCGCCCCTGAAATGAAGAAGGCCCGGCAAGGCCGGGCCTTCGTTTCACTGGGGCCGCTCAACTCGCCAGCGGCTTCGTGATCTCGTCGATCCGCGCCAGCACCTCCGGCGTCAGCTTGGGGACGATCTCCGCCGCCTTCAGGTTGTCCTGCAACTGCTTGACGCTGGACGCCCCCGTGATCACCGTGCTGACGCGCGGGTTCTTCGCGACCCAGGCGATGGCCAGCTGGGCCGTCGTTGCGCCGAGGTCGCGCGCGATCGGCTCCAGCTTCGCGACGGCGTCGTTGCGCGCCTGGTCGGTGAGCTGGTCGTGCAGGAAGGCCATGTTCTGCATCGCGCCGCGGCTGCCGGCGGGGATGCCGGCCTTGTACTTGCCGGTCAGCAGGCCCGAGGCCAGCGGGCTCCAGGTGGTCAGGCCCAGGCCGATGTCGTCGTACAGGCGCGCGAACTCCTGCTCCACCTTCTGGCGGTGGAACAGGTGGTACTGCGGCTGCTCGACGACCGGCTTGTGCAAGTGGTGGCGCTCGGCGATGTCCCAGGCGGCGCGGATGTCGGCGGCCGGCCACTCGCTGGTGCCCCAGTACAGCGCCTTGCCCTGCGTGATCATGTCGCTCATCGCGCGCACCGTCTCCTCGATCGGCGTGTTCGGGTCGGCGCGGTGGCAGTAGACGATGTCCAGGTGCTCGAGCCCGAAGCGCTGCAGCGAGCCGTCGATCGCCTGCATCAGGTACTTGCGGTTGAGCGTGTTCTTGCGGTTGACGGTGACGGCGTCCGGCAGGCCCCAGAAGAACTTGGTCGACACCGTGTAGTTCAGGCGCGCCCAGCCCAGCTTCTTCAGCGCCGCGCCCATCACCTCCTCGCTCTTGCCGCCGGCGTAGGCCTCGGCGTTGTCGAAGAAGTTGACGCCGGCGTCGTAGGCCGCGGCCATCATCTCGACGGCGGCGTCCACGTCCACCTGGTTGGCGTAGGTCACCCACGAGCCGAGCGACAGCTCGCTCACCTGCAGGCCGGCGCGGCCCAGTCGACGGTATTGCATTGGCGTATCTCCACGAGTCGCCCGCGTATCGACGCGATCGCGGGCATCGGGCCACAATAGCATTCCCCCGCCGACCCTCGCTCCCATGGTGACAACGCACGACAGCCGCCCCTCGACCCCGCCGCGCCTGGCGGTGATCGGCGGCGGGCCGGTGGGCCTGTCGCTGGCGCTGCTGATGCGCCAGCGCTGCCCGGCCTGGTCGGTGAGCGTGTTCGACACGCGCGACGCGGCCAGGGACGTCTCCGGCGACCCGCGCACCCTCGCGCTGTCGCTGGGCAGCGTGCAGGTGCTCGAGCGCCTGCGCGCCTGGCCCGGCGCGCAGGCGGCGGCGATCCGGCAGGTGCACGTGTCGCAGGCGCCGCCGACGCTGTCCACGCCGCTGGGCGAGCCCGTCGTCCACATCCGCGCCGACGAGCTGGGCGTGCCGCTGCTCGGCGCCGTCCTCAGCTACGGCACGCTGCTGGCGCCGCTGCAGAAGGCCTTCCTCGACGCCTGCGCCACGCGCGGCGGCACGCTCGGCACGCGCGACGCCGGCCTGCACGCGCGCTTCGGCACCGCGGTGGCCGGCGTCGCGACCGACGGCGACGGCGTGCTCGTCACGCCCGAGGACGGCGTCGGCGAGCGCTTCGACCTCGCGGTGATCGCCGAGGGCGGCGTGTTCGCCGAGCAGTCGCGCAAGGCCGTCACGCACGACTACCGGCAGACGGCCTGGGTCGGCACCGTCACCCTGCGCGGCGCGACGCCCGGCCTCGCGATGGAGCGCTTCACGCGCGACGGCCCGCTGGCGCTGCTGCCGCTGCCGTCGCCGCCGGGCAGCGATCCGCAGACCTCGCGCGCCGCGCTCGTGTGGTGCGTGGACTCGGCCGACGACCCCGTCGCGCCGCTCGCCGACGCGCAGCGCCTGGCCGTGCTCGCCACGCGCCTGCCGGACGCGGTCGGCACGCCGGTGGCGATCTCGCCGCTGAAGTCGTTCGCGCTCGGGCTCAACGCCGAGGCCAGCCTGGTCGACGGCCGCGTCGTGCGCATCGGCAACGCGGCGCAGACGCTGCACCCCGTCGCCGGCCAGGGCCTGAACCTCGGGCTGCGCGACGCCTTCCTGCTGGTGGACCGGCTGGCCGCCGGCGCGCAGGCCTCCGACGCCGGTGTCGCGCGCGCGCTGCGCGGGCTCGCGTTCGCGCGCGCGCCCGACCGCTGGAGCGTCATCGGCGCCACCGATTTCCTCGCCCGCAGCTTCACGTGGCACGCGCCCGGCCTGGCCGCCGCGCGCGGGCTGGGCCTGGCGGCGCTGCAGGCGCTGCCGCCGGTCAAGCGGGCCTTCGCGCGCCAGATGATGTTCGGCTGGCGCTGACTTTCCTTCAATCGACAGCGAGAGAGAGACTGCCATGTTCGTGGTCGCGGGCGAAGCCCTGATGGATGTGTTCACCGGGGCGACGACGCCCACCGGCATCGCGCTCGACGCGCGCATCGGCGGCTCGCCGCTGAACGTCGCGTTCGGCCTGGCGCGCATGGGCCAGGCGGTCGCCTTCCTCGGCGGCATCTCCAGCGGCGAGCTGGGCGGCCGGCTGGTGGACGCGCTGCGCGCCGAGGGCGTGTCACTGGACGCCGTGCACCGCAGCGCCGCGCCGACCACGCTCAGCCTGGTCGGCGTCGACGCCAAGGGCGTGCCCGAGTACGCGTTCTACGGCGCCGGCGCCGCCGACCGCACGCTGCCGCTGGCCGCGCTCGACCGCGTGCCCGCCAACGCGCGCCTGCTGCACGTCGGCTCGTACACGATGGTGGTGGGCGAGACGGCCGCCACGCAGCGCACGCTGGTCGATCGCGCGCACGGCAAGATGGTGGTCAGCTACGACCCGAACCTGCGGCTGAACGTCGAGCCCAGCCTGCAGGCGTGGCGCGACACGCTCGAATGGATGCTGCCGCGCA
>DASQCX010000395.1:0-1523 GCA_035634455.1 Burkholderiaceae bacterium | reverse complement strand
TCGCGTCGCTGCGGCCGTAGATGATCGCGCCGCCGTTCCTCGTGATGCGGATCCAGTCGCCGTGGCGCCAGACGCCCGGGTACATGTCGAAGTAGCTGTCGTGGTAGCGCCGGCCCTGCGGACCGGGCGGCTTGTCGTTCCAGAAATAGAGCGGCATCGACGGCATCGGCCGCGTGCAGACGAGCTCGCCGACTTCGTCGACGAGCGCATGCCCGCGACCGCCCGCGTCGGGCTCGCTCCACGCCTCGATCGCGGCGCCGAGGCAGCGGCACTGCATCTCGCCGGCGACGACGGGAAGCGTGCGCATGCCGGCGACGAACGCGCCGGCGAAGTCGGTTCCACCCGAGATCGGGTTGAGCCAGATCGGCTCGCCGTCGTGCTGCGGCAGCTTCGACCAGATCCACTCGTAGCACTCGATCGCGAGCGGCGATCCGGTCGCGCCGACGGCGCGCAGAGCGTCGAGGTCGCCGGCGCGTTGCGGCTCGACGCCGGCCTTCAGGCAGCTCGCGAAGAACGCGGCGCCGGCGCCAAAGAAGGTCGCCCGGGTGTCGGCGGCGAAGCGCCAGAGCGTCGACCAGTCGCTCGCACGACGATCGCCGGCGAGCCCGCTCTCGGGACCCGCCGGGCTGCCGTCGTACATGCACACCGTCGTGCCGCCGAGGAGTGCCCCGACCTGCGAGTTCCACATGATCCAGCCGGTCGAGCTGTACCAGTGGTAGCGGTCGCCGCGCAGCGCGCTCGCCGCGACATCGTTGTGCAGCGCGCCGCCCTTCAGCTGCTCGAGCATGATGCCGCCCTGGCCGTGGACGATCGCCTTCGGCAATCCGGTCGTCCCGCTTGAATAGACGATCCACAGCGGATGGTCGAACGGCAGCCAGCGCGGCGCGAACGTCGCGGTGCCGGCGGTCAGCGTTTCGAAGTCGTGGCAGCGGCGGCTCGGCGTGGCGAGCCCGGGCAATGCGCCGCCGAGCTGCGCATGGCGCCAGACGACGACATCGGTGAGCGACGGCAGCTCGGCGCACAGCGTCGCGACGACGTCGGCGCGATCGTGCACGGCGCCGCCGTAGACGTAGCCGTCGCACGCGATCAGCACCTTCGGGGCGATCTGACGGAAGCGGTCGAGCACGGCGAGCGGCCCCATGTCGGGCGAGCAGATCGACCAGATCGCGCCGAGCGATGCGCAGGCGAGGAACGCGACGATCGCTTCCGGCCGGTTCGGCAGGAACGCGACGACGCGATCGCCGGCGACGACGCCCATCGACGCGAGCGCCGCGGCGAGCGCGGCGACGCGGCGGCGCAGCTCCGGCCACGCGATCTCGTCGCTGCGCCCGTCGCGCTGCATCGCCTCGTCGCGAAAGACGATCGCCGGATGCCCTGCGGCGTGCGCTGCGTGCGCGTGGCCGAAGACGTGCTGCGCGTAGTTGACCTGGGCACCCGGGAACCAGACGGCGCCCGGCATCCGGTCCTCGGCAAGAACGGCACGGTGCGCGGTCGGCGAGACGACATCGAAGTGGTCCCAGATC
>DASQCX010000394.1:0-3633 GCA_035634455.1 Burkholderiaceae bacterium | reverse complement strand
CCATCCACGGCCGGCTGCTGACCGCGTGGTCGACCGCCGGCATCCTGGGCCCGGTCGTCATCAACTACATGCGCGATTACCAGCTCGGCCTGGGCATCCCGCGCGAGCAGGTCTACAACCAGACGATGTACATCCTCGTCGGCTTCCTGGTGATCGGCTTCATCGCCAACCTGCTGGTCAAGCCGGTGGATCCGAAGTACTTCATGACCGACGCCGAGCTCGCGGAGGAGCGCCGTCTCGCCCATGAGAAGGCGGCCGCTTCCGAGGCCTCCGCTGCCGTCGCGGTCGATGCGACCCCGACCAGCCCGGTCACCGTGGCGCTGGCCTGGGCGGCCGTCGGCATCCCCCTCGCCTGGGGCGTCTGGATGACGCTCTCCAGTGTCGCGAAGTTCTTCAACTGACGACCTGCGGGGCATGCCCCGCGGGTCCGCACCACGGGCGCCGCAAGGCCCCGTGGCGTCGGACGCGGAGCGCGCGCTGCTCGCGCAGGCCGTCGCGCTCCACCTGCCGGACGTCCCGGCCGAGGTCCCGGGCGGCAGCGCCTCCGCGCTGTTGCCCGTCCTCCACCACATCCAGGACGCGCTGGGCTTCGTGCCGCCGGCGCTCGTCCCCGAGATCGCCGCCGCGCTGAGCCTGTCGCGGGCCGAGGTGCACGGCGTCCTCACCTACTACCACCACTTTCGCAGCGCCCCCGCGGGCCGGCACGTGGTGCAGCTCTGCCAGGCCGAGGCCTGCCGCGCCAACGGCGCCGAGGCGCTGATGGCCCACGCGGGCGCGCGTCTCGCCTGCGCGCCCGGCGCGACGCGCGCCGACGGCGGCGTCACGCTCGAACCCGTCTACTGCCTGGGCCTGTGCGCCACGGGCCCCGCGGCCATGATCGACGGCCAGCTCCGCGCGCGGGTGTCCGCCGCCACCGTCGACGCCCTGGCCGCCCGCATCGAGGGCGAGCAGCCATGAGCGGGGCCACGATCTGGATCCCGCGCGACGCCGCAGCCGTGGCGGCCGGCGCCGACGACGTCGCCGCCGCGCTCGAAGCGGCCGCCGCGCCACGCCAACGGTCGCTGAATCTCGTGCGCAACGGCTCGCGCGGCCTGCTGTGGCTGGAGCCGCTGCTGGAGGTGGCCACGCCTGCCGGCCGCGTCGCGTTCGGGCCGGTGCGGCCGGACGACGTCGCCCGCCTCGTCGCCGCCGGCCTGCTCGAAGCGGCGGTCGCGACGCAGGGCCTGCCCGCCGCGCTTTCCGCCGACGCGCTGCACCTCGGCCTGACCGAGGCGCTGCCGTATTTCGCCAAGCAGCGCCGCGTCACCTTCGCGCGCGTCGGCCTCACCGACCCGCTGTCGCTGGACGACTACGCCGCGCACGGCGGCTGGGCCGGCCTCGACAAGGCGCTGGCGATGGCGCCGGCCGCGGTCGTCGGCGAGGTCATCGAATCGGGCCTGCGCGGCCGCGGCGGCGCCGCGTTCCCGGCCGGCGTCAAGTGGAAGACGGTCGCCGCCGCCGCGGGCGCGCGCAAGGCCGTCGTCTGCAACGCCGACGAGGGCGACTCCGGCACCTTCTCCGACCGCATGCTGATGGAGGGCGACCCGTACGCACTCGTCGAGGGCATGGCGATCGCGGGGCTGGCGGTCGGCGCCACCTACGGCGTCATCTACATCCGCTCCGAGTACCCGCACGCCGAGGCCACGCTGCGCGAGGCGATCGCGCGCGCCACGGCGGCCGGCCACATCGGCGCCGCGCTGCGCGGCAAGGGCCCGGCGTTCCGGCTCGACGTGCGCCGCGGCGCCGGCTCCTACGTCTGCGGCGAGGAGACGGCGCTGCTCGAGAGCCTCGAGGGCCGGCGCGGCATCGTGCGCGCCAAGCCGCCGCTGCCGGCCGTCCACGGCCTGTTCGGCTGGCCCACGGTCATCAACAACGTCATCACGCTGGCCAGCGTGCCGCGCATCCTCGCGGACGGCGCGCAGGCCTACGCCGCGTTCGGCGCCGGGCGTTCGCGCGGCACGCTGCCGTTCCAGCTCGCGGGCAACCTCAAGCAGGGCGGGCTGGTCGAGCTGCCGTTCGGCGTCACGCTGCGCGAGCTGCTGTTCGATTTCGGCGGCGGCTCGCGCTCGGGCCGGCCGATCAAGGCGGTGCAGGTCGGCGGCCCGCTGGGGCCGTACGTGCCCGAATCGCGCTGGGACGTGACTATCGACTACGAAGCCTACGCCGCGGTCGGCGCCACCGTCGGCCACGGCGGCATCGTCGCGCACGACGACACGGCCAACCTGGCCGGCCTGGCGCGCTACGCGATGGAGTTCTGCGCGATCGAGTCCTGCGGCAAGTGCACGCCGTGCCGCATCGGCTCGACGCGCGGCGCCGAGGTCGTGGAACGTCTCGTCGCGGCGCCGGTCTCACGCAAAGCCGAGCAGGAGGCGCTGCTGCGCGACCTGTGCGACACCATGGTCGCCGGCAGCCTCTGCGCCATGGGCGGCATGACCCCGTTCCCGGTGTTGTCGGCGCTCGATCACTACCCTGAAGACTTCGGCTTGCCGCGCCCCGGCGCGACGGGAGATTCCTGATGCTGAGCCTCAACGACACCCATCCCGACCACGACCTCGGCACCCCGGCGAGCGAGTCCGCGCAGACGGTGTCGTTGACGATCGACGGCGTCGCGGTCATCGCGCCGGCGGGCACGTCCCTGATGCGCGCCGCGATCGCCGCCGGCATCGAGGTGCCCAAGCTGTGCGCCACCGATTCGCTGGAGCCGTTCGGCTCGTGCCGCCTGTGCCTGGTCGAGATCGACGGCCGCCGCGGCACGCCCGCGTCCTGCACCACGCCGGTCGAGGCCGGGATGTCGGTGCGCACGCAGAGCGCGCGGCTGTCCAAGCTGCGCAAGGGCGTGATGGAGCTCTACATCTCCGACCACCCGCTCGACTGCCTGACCTGCGGCGCCAACGGCGACTGCGAGCTGCAGGACATGGCCGGCGCGGTCGGCCTGCGCGAGGTGCGCTACGGCTACGCCGGCGCGAACCACCTGGCCGCGAAGAAGGACGAGTCCAACCCGTACTTCACCTTCGACGCCAGCAAGTGCATCGTCTGCAACCGCTGCGTGCGCGCCTGCGAGGAGACGCAGGGCACCTTCGCGCTGACGATCTCGGGCCGCGGCTTCGAGTCGCACGTCTCGGCCGGCATGGACGAGCCGTTCATGCAGAGCGAGTGCGTCAGCTGCGGCGCCTGCGTCAACGCCTGCCCGACGGCGACGCTGCAGGAAAAGACCGTGATCGAGCTGGGCATGCCCACCCGCAGCGTCACCACCACCTGCGCCTACTGCGGCGTGGGCTGCGGCTTCAAGGCCGAGGTGCGCGGCACCGAGGTGATCCGCATGACGCCGTGGAAGGACGGCAAGGCCAACGAGGGCCACTCGTGCGTCAAGGGCCGCTTCGCCTGGGGCTACGCGACGCACAAGGATCGCGTCACCAAGCCGATGATCCGCGCGAAGATCACCGACCCGTGGCGCGAGGTGTCCTGGGACGAGGCGATCGCCCACGCGGCCTCCGAGTTCAAGCGCCTGCAGGCGTCGTTCGGCCGCGACTCGATCGGCGGCATCACGTCCTCGCGTTGCACCAACGAGGAAACCTATCTCGTGCAGAAGCTGGT
>DASQCX010000393.1:0-1975 GCA_035634455.1 Burkholderiaceae bacterium | reverse complement strand
ACCGTCAACGGCATCGACATCGAGTCGGCCTCGAACAAGCTGAGCAACATCTCGGACGGCCTGAGCCTGACGCTGCTGCGCAAGACCGACAACCCGGTCGACGTCACGGTCTCGGCCGACACGGCGTCGATGCAGAAGGCGATCACCGACTTCGTGTCGGCGTACTCGGCGCTGCAGTCCTACATCTCGCTGCAGACCAAGTACGACGCCGGCACCGCGGTGTCCGCCGGCACCTCGCGCACGGACGGTCCGCTGCAGGGCGACCCGTCGATCGTCGGCTTCCAGAACCAGCTGCGCGCGATCGTCACCACCCAGTCGACGACGTCGTCGATGTTCGGGCGCCTGTCCGACATCGGCATCGCCGTGCAGAAGGACGGCACGCTGTCGGTGGCCAGCAGCACCAAGCTCACCGCGGCCCTGGCGCATCCGGACGAGCTGTCCAAGCTGTTCACGACCTACGGCACGACCAACGAGAACACCGGCATCGCCGTGCGCTTCGCGTCGCTGGCCGACAAGGCCACCGGCGTGGACGGCTCGCTCTACTCGCGCAGCGCCGGCCTGCAGGGCGAGCTGTCGCGCAACCAGCAGCAGCAGGACGACATGCAGACGCACCTGGACGCGACGCAGGAACGCCTGACCGCGCAATACCAGGCGCTCGACACCACGATGTCCAAGATGACCGCGCTGTCCAGCTACGTCTCGCAGCAGGTGGCGCTCATGCAGAAGAGCTGATCGCTCGCGCCCACCGCCGGCCGCAGCGGCCGCGCGGAGATGGCGAAAAGTTCCGCTGTCGCCAGGCTTGCGTGGACATGACGGCTCAAACCGGACAGTTCCGCTTCAAGACCGGCGCAGACACTTCCGATAACAGGTCAAGACGAACACTTCACGGACACGGACTCCCGACCCACCATGTTCACCGCTGCAAACCCCACCGCATTCGCACGCTCCCACGGCTTCGCCAACGCGTACGCCCGCGTCGGCGTCGAGACCAGCGTCAGCTCGGCCTCGGCGCACAAGCTGATCGAACTGCTGTTCAACGGCTTCATGGACGCCATCGTGCTGGCCCGCGGCGCGATGCGCGGCGGGCAGATCGAGGCCAAGGGCAAAGCCATCAGCCGCGCCGCGCGCATCGTCGAGGAGGGCCTGAAGGCCGGCCTGAACATGGAGGCCGGCGGCCGCCTGGCCGAGGACCTGAGCGCGCTGTACGCCTACGTCGCCCTGCGCCTGCTGCACGCGAACCTGCGCAACGACGAGTCGGCGCTGGACGAGTGCGTGCGCCTCATCGGCCCGCTGCGGGACGCCTGGATCGCGATCGGACCTCAAGTGGAAGCGGGCAACCTGTGAACATCTCGAGCACACACACGCGGAAGACGATCATGAGTACCACGCTGCTCAACTACTACGAGGCGATCGAGAAGGCCAGCGCCGAGATGCTCGCCGCGGCGCGCGCGGGCAACTGGGACGAGGTGGTCAAGCTCGAAGGCGCCTGCGCCGTGCTGATCGCCCAGCTCAAGAACGCCGCCCACACGACCCAGCTGATGCGCGACGAGGCCAAGGAGAAGTCGCGCATCATGCAGCGCATCCTCCTCAACGACGCCGAGATCCGCCACCTGGCCGAGCCGTGGCTGGAGGACCTGGACCAGATGATGGGCGGCAACCGCCCCGCCTTTCTCCACTGAGCCACGACGCCATGTTCGAAGACACCCGCCCCGCCTCGCTCGATGCGCTCGGTTCCGGCGACGGCCTCGCCGAGTTCCGCGTCGGCGCGGCCGGCGACATCCGCGCGCTGCTCAAGCAGCTGATGGACGAGGCGGCGCCGCTGAACCTCAGCGCCTCGGACGGCAGCGCGTACACGACCACGCTGTGGACGATCGATCCGGCCAACGCCCGCATCTCGTTCACGGCCGACCTGCAGCAGCCCGCGGTGCACGACATCGTCGAGGCCGACGAATGCGTCGCCGTCGCCTACCTCGAC
>DASQCX010000392.1:0-2530 GCA_035634455.1 Burkholderiaceae bacterium | reverse complement strand
CGCGAAGTTCAGGCTTTGCAGCGGCGAGCGCTGCGCGCTGACGTCGACGCGCAGCGTCTCGTCGGGCGTGATCCAGTCGGCCCAGCGCACGCGGCGCGCGAGGTCGTACAGGTCGTGCTCGTCGCGGTACTCGCCGTCCAGCAGCGGCCACAGCACGCGCTGCGCGAGGCGGCTGCGCAGGTTCAGGCGCATCGCGTTCTCGACGCTCGCGTCCACCATCACGCCGCCGCGCCCGGCCTCCACGTGCTGGTCGCCCTGGCCCTCGTTGCAGATGGCGGCGCACTCGGCGGCGAGCAGGTCCTCGCTGCCGTTGGCGCAAGGGACGAAGAGGAAGTCACTGGACATGGCGGGTGCACCCTTTGGCACGTTGATGGACGCCCGCTCCTGCGGACGCATGGGGAAATGTCAGACGCTGCGGCGCAGGTTGGCCGGCGCGATCTTGAGCGCCTCGCGATACTTGGCGACCGTGCGGCGCGCCACCTGGATGCCCTGGCCCTCCAGCAGCTCCGCGAGCTGGCTGTCGGACAGCGGCTTGGCGGGGCTCTCGGCCGCCACGAGCTGCTTGATGAGCGCGCGCACCGCGGTCGACGACGCGTTGCCGCCGGCGTCGGTGTTGAGCGACGACCCGAAGAAGTACTTGAGCTCGTAGGTGCCGAACGGCGTGGCCATGTACTTGGCCGTGGTCACGCGCGAGATCGTGGACTCGTGCAGCCCGAGCTCGTCGGCGATCTCGCGCAGCACCAGCGGCTTCATCGCGATCGCGCCGTGGGAAAAGAAGTTCTTCTGGCGCTCGATGATGGCCTGCGACACGCGCAGGATGGTGTCGAAGCGCTGCTGGATGTTGCGGATGAACCAGCGCGCCTCCTGCAGCCGCGCGGACAGCGGGCTGCCGCCGGCGCGCTGCGACTTGATCGCCTGCGCGTACAGGTCGTTGACGCGCAGCTTGGGCATCACGTCCGGGTTGAGCACGGCCTTCCACTGGCGCGCGACCTTCATCACGATGACGTCGGGCACGATCACCTGCTCCTCGGCGCGCGCGAACGGGCGGCCGGGCTTGGGCTCGAGGGCGACGATCAGGCCCTGCGCGGCGCGCACGGTGGCTTCGTCCGCCTCGAGGAGCTGGGCGAGCTTCTTGAAGTCGCGCCTGGCCAGCAGCGCCAGGTGCTCGGTGCAGATGCCGAGCGCGGCGCGCAGCGTGGCCGCGGTCGACCTGGCCGGCGGCTTCTGGCGCAGCTGCAGGCACAGGCATTCGCCCAGCGAGCGCGCGCCCACGCCGGTGGGCTCCATGCTCTGCAGGAAGTTCAGGCCGCACTGCAGGCGATCCTTCAGCTCGTCGCGCTCCTCCTCGTCCTCGATGCCCAGGACCTCGGCCAGGCGCTCCGCGATCTCCTCGAGCGTGTCGGCGAGGTAGCCGTCCTCGTTGAGCGATTCGATCAGCACCTGCACCGCGGCCGCGTCCTCGGCGGACAGGCGCAGGCTGCTCAGCTGCGTGCGCAGGTGGTCTTCCAGCGTGATGCCCGCGTCGGCGCGGTTCTGGCGCTCGAAGTCGTCGTCGTCGCCGCTGGACTGCCCGCCGGCGGACGACGGCAGCTCGCGGATGCCGTCGAAGTCGTCGCGCTCGGTGCCGTTCTCCCAGTCGTCGCGCTCGGTGGTGCCGAAGTCGGCGGCGTCGACGCCCGCGGGTTCGTCGCCGCCGTCGTTGCCGGCGCGGCTGTCGGCCTCGGCGTCCGAGGCGGCCTTGACACTGTCGCCGCTGCCGGCCGGTGCGCTGGCGTCGGGCGCGTCGAACGGCAGGTCCGGCGCGGGGGCGTCTTCCTCGGGCTCGAGGAACGGGTTCTGCTCCATCATCTGCTCGATCTCCTGGTGCAGTTCCAGGGTCGAGAGCTGCAGCAGACGGATGGACTGCTGCAGCTGAGGCGTCAGCGCCAGGTGTTGCGACAGGCGGACCTGCAGCGAGGCTTTCATGATCGGGACCCCGACAGCCTCACATGCGGAAGTGTTCGCCGAGGTAGACGCGTCGCACGTCCGGGTTCTCGACGATCTCCGCGGGCGTGCCTTCGGCCAGCACCCGGCCCTCGCTGATGATGTAGGCGCGGTCGCAGATGCCCAGCGTCTCGCGCACGTTGTGATCGGTGATCAGCACGCCGATGCCGCGCGCCTTCAGGAAGCCGATGATGCGCTGGATCTCGAGCACCGCGATCGGGTCGACGCCGGCGAAGGGCTCGTCCAGCAGGATGAAGCGCGGCTGCGTGGCGAGCGCGCGCGCGATCTCGACGCGGCGCCGCTCGCCGCCCGACAACGCGGGCGCCGGCGAATCGCGCAGGTGCGTGAGGCTCAGGTCGTTGAGCAGGCCGTCGAGGCGCTTGTCGATGTCGGCGGGCTTGAGCGCCTTGCCGTCGGCGTCGTACTGCAGCTCGAGCACCGCGCGGATGTTCTCCTCGACGGTCAGCTTGCGGAACACGGACGCTTCCTGCGGCAGGTACGACAGGCCGAGCGAGGCGCGCTTGTGGATCGGCAGCAGGCTGATCGA
>DASQCX010000391.1:0-3006 GCA_035634455.1 Burkholderiaceae bacterium | reverse complement strand
GCGGTGATCGTCAACGAGGCGCTGACGCCGGCCCGGCTCGATGCCGAGGTCGACGCGCTGTGGGCCGCCTGGACGGCGAAATGATGCACGCCACTGTCGTGTTCTTGTAGGACAAAGCTGCAGATTGCATGCACATGCGGGATTGGGGGAGCGAAGCGCGTAACGCGTGTGAAACAATCGCGTTCACAGCCGAACCCGAGAACGCCTTGGTCCTATACGAATACCCGTTCAACGAGGGCATCCGCACGATGCTCCGACTCGAACACCTGTTCGACCGCATGGCCGGCCTGATCGCGCGCGACGACCCGGTCGACCACCACTACGCGCTGGCTTCGATGTTCGAGATCATGGACGTCGCGGCGCGCGCCGACCTGAAGTCCGACGTGCTCAAAGAACTGGACCGCCACAAGCAGCAACTGCTGAGCTACCGCGGCAACCCGGCGATCTCCGAAGCCGCGCTCGACGAGGTCATCGGCCGCATCGACAGCGCGTTCACCAGCCTGAACGAATCCCCCGGCAAGGCCGGCCAGGCGCTGACCTCCAACGAGTGGCTGATGAGCATCCGCAGCCGCATCGGCATCCCCGGCGGCACCTGCGCGTTCGACCTGCCCGCGTACTACGCCTGGCAGCAGTACCCGGCCGAACACCGGCGCGCCGACCTGCTGCGCTGGACGGAGACCCTCGCGCCGCTGTCGACCTCGCTGCACATGCTGCTGGGCCTGCTGCGCGAATCCGGCGTGCCGCACAAGGTCGTGGCCATCGGCGGCCAGTACCAGCAGAGCCTGAGCGCGTCGCGCACCTGGCACCTGCTGCGAGCGCGCCTGCCGCGCGAGGCCGACCTCGTGCCCGAGATCAGCGGCCACCGGCTGATGGTGTCGATCCGCCTGATGAAGTCCGACAGCGAGGGCCGGCTGCGGCCGCTGGCCGAGGACTGCGCGTTCGAGCTGGCGCTGTGCTCGTGACGCGCCTGGGCCTCCCGGAAGTTCCCGCATGACCGCATCGACCATCCCGCCGGGCCTGCAGGGCCCCGAACGCGACATCAAGTGCCCCGGCTGCGGCAAGCCCTGCAAGTACGGCCCGTCGAACCCGTCGCGCCCGTTCTGCAGCGACCGCTGCCGCAACGGCGACTTCGGCGCCTGGGCCACCGAGTCCTACCGCGTGCCGGCGGCGCAGAACCCGGTCGACGAGCAGGACTCCGAGGGCGACGCCTGATCCGGACTCAGGCGGCCACGCCCAGCCACTGCTTCAGCACCTCGGCCGTGTGCTCGCCCAGCACCGGAGGCCCGCGGTCGTAGGCCACCGGCGACGCCGACAGGCGGATCGGATTGGCCACGCCCGGCACCGTGCCGGCCACGGCGTGCGGCAGGGCTATGCGAAGGCCGCGCGCGATCACCTGCGGATCGGCGAACACCTCGTCGAGCCGGTTGATCGGGCCGCAGGGCACGCCGGCCGATTCGAGCGCGACGATCCAGTCGTGCGTCGTGCGCATCACCGTGGCCTGGCGCAGCAGCGGGATCAGCTCGGCGCGATGCTTCACGCGCGCCGCGTTGGTGGCGAAGCGTTCGTCGGCCGCCCAGGGCTTGCCCGCCACTTCGCAGAACTTCGCGAACTGCCCGTCGTTGCCGACCGCCAGGATCATGTCGCCGTCGGCGGTGGGGAAGTCCTGGTAGGGCACGATGTTCGGATGCGCGTTGCCCATGCGGCGCGGCACCGTGCCGCCGATCAGGTAGTTGGCGGTCTGGTTGGCCAGGCAGGCGACCTGCACGTCCAGCAGCGCGAGGTCGACGTGCTGGCCCTGGCCGGTGCGGTCGCGGTGCGCGAGCGCGGCCAGCACGCCGACGGTGGCGTACAGGCCGGTGAGGATGTCGGTCAGCGCGACGCCCACCTTCTGCGGGCCCGCGCCCTCCTCGCCCTCGGCGCGGCCGGTGACGCTCATCAGCCCGCCCATGCCCTGGATCAGGAAGTCGTAGCCGGCGCGCTGCGCGTACGGGCCGGTCTGGCCGAAGCCGGTGATCGAGCAGTAGATCAGCGAGGGCTTGAGCTTCAGCAGGCTGGCGTGGTCGAGGCCGTACTGCTCCAGGCCGCCGACCTTGAAGTTCTCCAGCACGACGTCGGCTTCCATCGCCAGCCGCTTGACCAGCGCCTGGCCTTCCGGCGTGGCGATGTCGATCGTCACCGAGCGCTTGTTGCGGTTGGCGCAGAAGTAGTACGCGGCGTCGCGCGTCTGCTCGCCGTGCGCGTCCTTGAGCCACGGCGGGCCCCACGAGCGCGTGTCGTCGCCGGCGCCGGGACGCTCGACCTTCACGACGTCCGCGCCGAGATCGGCCAGCAGCTGCCCGCACCACGGGCCCGCGAGCACGCGCGAGAGGTCGAGAACCTTGACGCCTTGCAGCGCGCGCGGGGACGTCGCCATGGCGTCAGAAGGCCGCGATGCCGGTCATCGCACGGCCCAGGATCAGCGCGTGGATGTCGTGCGTGCCCTCGTACGTGTTGACCACCTCGAGGTTGACCATGTGGCGCGCGATGCCGAACTCGTCGGAGATGCCGTTGCCGCCGAGCATGTCGCGCGCCGTGCGGGCGATCTCCAGACTCTTGCCGCAGGAGTTGCGCTTCATGATGGAGGTGATCTCCACCGCCGCCGTGCCCTCGTCCTTCATGCGGCCCAGGCGCAGGCAGCCCTGCAGGCCCAGCGTGATCTCGGTCTGCATGTCGGCCAGCTTCTTCTGCACCAGCTGGTTGGCGGCGAGCGGCTTGCCGAACTGCTTGCGGTCCAGCGTGTACTGGCGGGCGGTATGCCAGCAGTCCTCGGCCGCGCCGAGGGCGCCCCAGGCAATGCCGTAGCGCGCGCTGTTCAGGCAGGTGAAGGGGCCCTTCAGGCCGCGCACCTCGGGGAAGGCGTTTTCCTCGGGGCAGAAGACCTCGTCCATCACGATCTCGCCGGTGATCGAGGCGCGCAGGCCGACCTTGCCGTGGATGGCCGGCGCCGAGAGGCCCTTCCAGCCCTTC
>DASQCX010000390.1:0-5892 GCA_035634455.1 Burkholderiaceae bacterium | reverse complement strand
TACAAGTCGGGCGGCCTGCAGGACGGCGGCCTGCACTACGGCCCCGAGACGCTGACCAACTACGAGGTCGGCACCAAGAACACGCTGCTCGGCGGCACGGTGCACTTCAACAACTCGATCTACTACGAGGACTTCAAGGACTTCCAGTTCAGCGCCCCGGTGACCAACCCGGACGGCACGCACTCGCTGGCGACGTCCAACGCCAAGGGCGCGAAGGTCTACGGCGCCGAGTCCGAGCTGGCCGCGCGCGTCACCAAGGACGACCTGGTGCAGCTGAGCCTGGCCTACATCCACACCCGCCTCGGCTACCTGCTCGCGGGCAGCAACGACTACACGCTGCCGACCTGCCCCGACCCGCAGATCAGCAAGTGCATGAACGTGGACGGCAACCGCATGCCGCATTCGCCGACCGGCTCGATGCAGCTGCAGTACGCCCACACCTTCCACTTCCCGGACGGCGGCAAGCTCGAGCCGCGCATCAACCTGCACTACGAGTCGGCGACCTACCTGAGCGTCTTCAACCTGGGCGCCGGCGACACGCAGAAGGCGTACAGCCGCACCGACCTGGGCCTGCACTACCAGTCGCCCAAGGAATGGTGGGTCGACGCCTACGTGCAGAACGTGGAGGACGGCCGCATCAAGACGAATGCGCAGAACTCGTTCGGCACCTGGCAGTCGCAGTACATGCCGCCGCGCACGTTCGGCGTGAACTTCGGCTACGACTTCTGAAGGTGGATCGCGGCGACTCGAGCATCCCGGGCGCCGCGACTTGCGCACCCGGCCCGCCGCACGCGGCGGGCCGCGGTGCGATGTTTTCCGCCGCGCCCCGGCTTTCCGCGCGGCAGCCCCTGCTCCCATGACCTCCAAAGAATTCCCCTTCCCGACCCTGCCCAGGGACTTCACGCTCGGCGCCGCCACCAGCGCCGCGCAGATCGAGGGCCACGCGCCGGGCGACGGCAAGGGGCCGTCGATCTGGGACGCGTTCTGCGCCACGCCCGGCAAGATCAAGGACGGCTCGAACATCGCCGTTGCCTGCGACCACGTCCGGCGCATGCCGCAGGACGTCGAGCGCATGCGCTGGCTGGGCCTGGACGCCTACCGCTTCTCCATCGCCTGGCCGCGCGTGCAGCCGACGGGCCAGGGCGCGTGGAACGAGAAGGGCTTCGCCTTCTACGACCGCCTCATCGACACGCTGCTGGAAGCCGGCATCGCGCCGCACGCCACGCTGCACCACTGGGACCTGCCGCAGGCGCTGCAGGCCGCGGTCGGCGGCTGGCAGTCGCGCGAGACGGCGCGGCATTTCGCCGACTACGCCGCCGAGGTCGTGCGCCGCTTCGGCGACCGTCTGGCCGCGATCGCCACGCTCAACGAGCCGTGGTGCGTGGCGACGCTGGGCTACGAGCGCGGCCAGTTCGCGCCGGGCCTGCGCGACCGCCGCGCGGCGATGCAGGTCTCGCACCACCTGCTGCTGGGCCACGGGCTGGCGCTGCAGGCGATGCGCGCCGCCGGCGCGAAGCCGCCGCTGGGCATCGTGCTGAACCACACGCCCGCGGTCGCCGCCGAGAAGACCCCTGCCGACCTGCAGGCCGCGCGCATCGCCGACGGCCTGGACGTGCGCTGGTACATGGATCCGCTGTTCCGCGGCGCCTACCCGGCCGACGCGATCGAGCACCTGGGCGCCGACGCCCCGCGCGTCGAACCCGGCGACTTCGGCGTCATCCGCCAGCCGCTGGACTTCCTGGGCATCAACCTCTACACGCGCCAGTGGGTCAGCACGCGCGAGCCGGCGATCCCCGCACCCGCGCCGCACGGCGTCAACGACATGGGCTGGGAGATCGTGCCCGAGATCCTGACGCAGCACCTGGTGCGCCTGACGCGCGACTACATGCCGCCGCCCATCCTCATCACCGAGAACGGCATGGCCAACGCCGATGTCGTCGCGGCCGACGGCGCGATCGCGGACACCCCGCGCGTCGCCTACCTCCAGGGGCACCTGGCCGCGGTGGCCCGCGCGATCGAACTCGGCGCCGACGTCCGCGGCTACTTCTACTGGAGCCTGCTGGACAACTTCGAGTGGGACTCGGGCTACGCCAAGCGCTTCGGCCTGTTCCGCGTCGACTACGACACCCAGGTCCGCACGCCCAAGGCCAGCGCGCACTGGTACCGCGACTTCATCGCGCAACACAAGACGGGGCGCTGAACGATGCGCAAGGGCGAGCGCCCGCTGCCCGAGCCCGGCGCGCCGGCGATCGTGCGCGCGGAGCCCGGGCGCGGCGCGTGGGCGCTGCCGCTGCTCGCGCACGGCCCCACGCGGGCGGTCGGCGGCGATGACGACGGCGGCACGGTGGCGTGGATCGCCGCGGGCGCGACGCTGGACGTGCGCGCCTTCGTGCCGTCGCCGGCCGGCCGCGGCTACCTGATGCTCGAAGGCGCGGCCGGCCAGGCGACGCTCGCGTCGAACGAGCCCGACGAGGCCGCCGTGCTGGACCTGCTCGCCCGCCGCCACGGCCAGCTCGCCGCCGAACAGGTGCTGTGCGGCGACGGGGTGCAGGAGATGTACCGCGCGATCTGCCAGCTGCGTGGCGCGAAGGCGCGCCGAATCGGCCTGCAGTCGCTGCTCGCGCACGCGTGCGCGGCGCGCGACCCGCACTGCTCGCGGGCGCTGGCGATGTTCTGCGGGTTGCTCGGCGACCTGGCGGGCCAGGTCGCGCTGACGCTGGGCGCCGGGGGCGGCGTCGTGATCGCGGGCGAGGTCGTCGACGCGCTCGGCGACGGGTTCGCGCGCTCGCCGTTCCGGCGCCGCTTCGAGGCGCGCGGCCGCTACCGCGACACGCTGCGCGCGATCCCCACCGTCGTGGCGGGCCGGGCGGCGCGGCCGCGGCCGATCGCGAACTGACGCGGGGACCGGCGCGGCGTCACGCGTGGACGCCGCGCGCGGCCCTCACTTCTTCGTCTTGAGCGCGTTCAGCGCGCTGAACGCCAGCGCCATCGCCGTCGGCGCGGCGGGCGTGGACGAGACGTTGGCGCGCTGCGGGCGCGCGTCGTCCTGGCGCGGGCGGCGGTCGTCGTCGCGCCGCGGACCGCGCGGCGCGTCGGAACGCGGGCCGGCGTTCTGCGGACGCGCGCCTTCCGGACGCGGGCCGCGCGGGCCGTCGGCGCGCGGGCCCTGCGGACGATCGCCACGCGGACCGCGCTGTCCTTCCGGACGCGGGCCACGCGGGCCATCCGCGCGCGGCGGGCGCGGCGCGCGCGGCGCATGCTCGCCATCGGCCTGCGGTGCCGCGCCGTCGGCCGCCGGCGCGGCCTGCGCATCCCGCGGCGGACGCGCGCCGCGCTGGCCTTCCGGACGCGGTCCGCGCTTCTGCTGCGGGCCGCGGCGATCGCGATTGAACGCGGGCGCCGGCGGCGGCTCCGTCGCCTCCTTGCGGGCGCGGGCGATCAGCGGCTCGAGTTCGGCCTCGGCGATGCCCTTGGAGGCGGCGAACTCGGCCGCGGGCAGCGTGTTGGCCTCGTATTCCTTCAGCAGCGTCGCGCGGTTGGCGCGCTGCTCGTGCTCCAGCGCGATGCGCGCCTGGGTGTTCGCGCGCCGGCGCGCCAGCTCCTCGACGGCGGCGTTGCGGTGCTCCTCGCTCAGCTCGTCGCCGGGGTTGCCGTCGAGGTCGAAGCGGTGCGTGGCCTTGACCAGCGCGTTCAGGTACGCGTGGCTGCCGGTGTAGCGGCGCAGGAAGGCCGACAGCTGCGGCTTGGTGAACTGGCCCGGCGTGCGCGCCTGGATGTCGGCCTGGATGCGCAGCTTCAGCGGCTTGGGCGGGTTCGAGAACAGCGCCGGGTACAACGCCTTGAGCTGCGGGCCGCAGTCCTCCGGCGCGGGGCGCGCGGCCTGGCCGGCCGGCTGCGCCTCGGCGGCGGGAGCGTCGTCGGCCGGGGGCGGCGACGGCTCCGCGGCGGCGGCAGCGACGGGCACCGACTCGGGCGCGGCGTCGGCTGCGGGCAGCGAGACGGGCGCGGAATCGTCGCCTTCGGACGGCGTCGAGGACGGGGGAAGCGAGGACATGCGGTTGCGAAAGTGAAACGGTGAAGGGGCGTATTGTCGCAATGTTCGGCCGCGCGCGACAGCCCGGCGCTTCGCGGCTTTGCAACCGGCGGTGCGGCGGGCGTCGCCGGGCGGTCGGCGCCGGCGTCGCCGCGCCGGCCGGGATCAGTCGGCTGCGCTCGCCGCCGTGGCTTGCAGTTCCGCCTTGTTCGCGAGCTCGCGCGCCACCGACTGCACGGCCGGCTCGGAGCGCTCGATGAAGTGCGCGTGCATGTCCTCGCGGATCTGCTCGGTGGTCGCGTTCATCTTCAGGCCCACGGGCGAGTTCCAGAACGCGTCGATCTCGGCCAGCTCGCCGGCGTCGAAGTGCTTGCCCATGACGTTGCCGGCGTTCGGCCTGCGGCTCTCGGCGAGGATGGCCGGGCCCTGCGCGCTGAGCTTGCGGCCCGTGGGCGAGTCGAAGAACGCGGAGATCTGGCGGATCTCCTCGGTCTCGAAGTACTTCGCGTAGATCTCGTAGGCGGTCCAGGCGGCGAGCTCGTCGGCGTCGAAGCGCTGCAGCGCGTCCTCCAGCGCGCGCCGGCCCTCGGCCAGCAGCGCGGGCACGCGGGCGTGGGCGGCGTCGGCGGCGGCGCGGTCGGGGAAGGCGTCGGCGTCGAGGTCGGCGTGGGTGGCGTTCTCCAGCCGCGGCAGCGAGTCGTGCGCGATCTTGGGCGCCATGCGCGGCCAGGCCTCGGCCAGCCGGTAGGCGACGACGAAGTCGGCCAGCGCCTGCTGCTTGTCCGCGTTCAGCGGCGGCGCGGCCGGCGCGCGCGCGGCGGCGACGGCGAGGGCGCAGAGCAGGGCGAGGCGGGCGAACGGCGTCATCGGGGCGGGGTGTCGGATGATGGTGCGCATTCTCGCGCGTGACGCCGGCACGCGCTCGAAACGGGCAAACGACTGCGCCACAATGGCCCGCATGCAGCCTCCCCGCCTCGCCATGCGTCTGCCCGCGCACGTGCTCAACGGAATCGCCGTGTCGCTGGGCATCTGCCTGCTCCAGGTCGGGCTGACGCTGACGGCGGGCAAGCTAGCGGCGCTGGCCGCGTCGACCGGCGCGATCTGCGCGAGCCTGGCCGACCTGCCGCTCGCGCCGGCGCGCACCTGGCGCCGCGTCGGCACCGGCGCGCTGATGGGCTGCGTGAGCGGGCTGCTGGTGAACCTGCTGCGCGAATCGGGCGTGGCGATGGGCATCACCATCATGGCCCTGGCGTTCTGCTCGGCGATGGCGCTGTCCTGGGGTCTGCGGGCCGGGCCGCTGTCGTTCATCCCGATCCTGGCGATGATCTTCACGCTGGCCGCGCCGCCCCCGGCCACGGCGCACGCGCTGTGGGTCCATTCCGGCTGGACGGCCGTCGGCGCGCTGGCGTACTTCGGCTGGGCGGTGCTGTGCTCGCGCGTGCTGCAGCCGCGCTACCGCACGCTGGCGCTGGCGGCGGCGCTGTCGGCGCTGGCCGCGCTGCTGCGGTCGCGCGCGGCGCTGCTGTCGCGCGGCGAGGGCGGCGGCGCGTCGCCGCTGCAGGACTGGATCCGCAGCCAGGTCGCGCTCGACGAACGCCTGCAGGCCGCGCGCGACCTGCTGTTCCCGGCCATCGGCGAGCCGCACACCGGCCCCGCGGTCGCGGTGCTGCTGCAGGCCGTCGAGATGCGCGACACGCTGCTCGCCGGCGAGCTCGACATCGAGCTGCTCGGCAACGACGGCCCGGCCAACCAGCTGCGCGAACGCCTGCGCGTGCACGGCGGGCGCGTCGCCGACGCCATCGAGGCGATGGCCCGGGGCCTGCGCGACCACGGCATGAAGGTGCCGGCCTCGGCCGCCA
>DASQCX010000389.1:0-3687 GCA_035634455.1 Burkholderiaceae bacterium | reverse complement strand
TTCACCGACATCCGCATGCCGCGCGTGGACGGGCTGCAGATGCTGCAGGCGCTGCGCGCCGACGAGCGCACGCACGGCCTGCCGCTGATCGCGGTGTCGGCGTCCAGCCTGGAGCACGAGCGGCGCTACTACGTCGAGCACGGCTTCCACGACTTCGTCGGCAAGCCCTACCAGTTCAGCGCGATCCACGAGATGCTGGTGCAGCACGCTGGTGCCCGGCTGGTGCCGCTGGCGCCCGAGGAGCCGGAGCCCGCGGCCGGGTTCGCGAGCGCGGCGGAGGTCGTCGATCGGCTGCAGCGCGACGCGATCGCGGCGGCCGGCGTCGTGCAGCGCAGCGTCGTGCGCGCTCAGCTGGCGGCGCTGGCCGACGGCGCCGCGTCCGGCTCGATGACCCAGGTGCGCGACCAGCTGGCCGCGCTCGCCGCGGCGCCGTCGCGGGCGCTGCCCGACGGCCTGCTCGCGCTGCTCGAGGCCGACCTGCGCCAGTACGACTTCACCACGCTGGAGGGCCGCGTGCGCGCGGCGCTCGCCCACGACATGGCCGGCGACGACGACGAGGGCCTGGTGCTGAAGGGGGCGAGCGCATGACGGCCCCGGGGGCGCCGGCGCAGCCCCTCGATTCGTCGATCCCGCCGTACGTGCCGCCCGAGGCCGAGCGCGACGTCCGCGCCGTGCTGCGCACGCCGTGGGCGCGCCGCTGGGCGCTGGTCGTGCTGATGCTGATGCTGGCGTGGACGGCCGTGGCGTGGTGGCTCAACACGCGCCACCACGAGGCGCGCGTGGCGAGCGTCGTCGTGTCGGCCACCGCGCGGGCGAACGCGAACGAGATGCTGGTCGAGGACGGCCTGCGCCAGGGCCTGGCGCAGCTGGACGGCGTCGCCCGCACGCTCGCTCGCCTGCCCGACCTGCGCCGGGCCGTCGGCGCCGCGGGGCCGGGCGCGGCGCGGGTCGGCGAGCCGGTGGACGCGCTGCGCGCGCGGCTGCGGGCGCAGACCGGACTCGCGGCGCTCGACGACTTCCTGGCGGCGTCGGCCCAGGAGCTCGGCGCCGACCTCGTCTACGTGCTCGACGACGCCGGCAACTGCATCGCCGCCAGCGACTTCCGCAGCGCGGGCAGCGTGATCGGCCAGCACCTCACCGACGCGGCGTTCTTCCGGCAGGCGCGCGACGAGCACGGCGCGCGTGCGTTCGCCGTGGGCAAGGCCACCGGCATCCCGGGCATGTATTTCGCGGCGGCCATCGAGGACGGCGGCCGTTTCGCCGGCGTGGTGGTCGTCAAGCGCAACACGCGCTCGCTGGCAGCGATGGTGGGGCACGAGGGCGCGTTCGTGGTCGATGCGCTGGGCGTGGTGACCATGTCGCAGGATCCGCAGCTGCTGCTGCAGGCCCTTGCCGGCGCGCGCGTGTTCCAGCTCACGCCGGCCGAGCGGGTGGCGCGCTACCGCTCGGAGGCGCTGCCCGTGCTGCTCATCGAGCCCTGGGACGCCGCGAACCCCGGCGCGCTGCAGCGCGTCGGCGACGAACCCGCGCCGCAGGTGCTGGTGCGGCGGCACATGGATCGCGAGGGCCTGGACGTCTACGTGTCGCAGGGCGTGCCCGAGGTGCTGGACCTCGAGCGCGAGCGCGGCTTCGCCTTCGCGCTGATGGCGCTGGCCGGCGCCGGCGCGATCGCGCTGGTGGCCGCCGCGCTGGGCGGCTGGCGTTCGCGCCGCAGCGTGATCGACGCGGTGCAGCGCCTCGGCCAGGCCAACTTCAAGCTGTCGGTGGAGGTGGCCGAGCGCGAGCGCGCCGAGCTGCTGCTGCGCGAGTCGCGCGAGTACCTGCTGGTGCACCGGGCGCGGCTGCGCGCGCTGCTGCGCAGCCTGCCAGAGCAGGTGTGGATGAAGGACCGCGCCGGCGCCTACCTGGCCGTCAACGCGGAGTTCGAGCGCTTCCAGGGAGTCGTCGAGGCCGAGGTGCTGGGCCGGACCGACTTCGAGATGGACGCGTCGGAGCGCTCCGCGCACTACGCCGCGCAGGACAGCGCGACGCTCGCGGCCGCCGAGCCGCTGGTGTTCCTGGAGACCGAGCACTCGGCCGCCGGCGGCGGCGAGCGCCATCTCGAGGTCACGAAGACCGCCGTGCGCGACGATCATGGCGAGGTGATCGGCGTCGTCGGCGTCGCGCGCGACATGACCGAGATCCACGCCGCCAACCTCGCGCTCAAGACCAGCGAGGCGCGCTTCCGCGCCACCTTCGAGACCGCCGGCGACGCGATCGTGATCATCCGCCGCGGGGTGGTCGTCGACTGCAACCGGCGCGCCGCCGAGATGCTGGGCGCCGGCGCGCCCGACGGCCCGCTGGGCCGGCCCATGCAGGCGTTCTCGGCCGACGGCCAGGACTCCGCGCACGAGATGGCGCGCCACCTGGCCGCCATCAAGCAGGGCGGCATGCGCACCTTCGAGTGGCGCTGCCGCCGCCTGGACGGCACGCCGTTCGACGCCGAGATCACCATCAGCCTGTTCCGCCACGACGGCCAGCGGCTGTTGCAGGCCGTGCTGCGCGACGTCAGCGAGCGGCGCCGCATGATCGCCGCGCTCGAGGCCGCCAAGGAGGAGGCCGAGCGCGCCAACCGCAGCAAGAGCGTGTTCCTGGCCAACATGAGCCACGAGATCCGCACGCCGCTGAACGCGGTGCTCGGGTTCACGCAGCTGCTGATGGCCGACCGCAAGCTGCCCGGGGAGACGCAGTCGCGGCTGCGCGTCATCCACGGCGCGGGCAACCGGCTGCTGGGGCTGATCAACGACGTCCTCGACCTCGCCAAGATCGAGTCGGGCAGCCTGCACGTGCTGCGCGCGCCGTTCGACCTGCTGCAGGAGCTGCGCGAGCTCGACGCGCTGTACGGCGCCCATGCCCGCGCCAAGGGCCTGGCCCTGCAGGCCGAGCTCGCGCTGGCCGCGCCGGCGGTGGTCGAGGGCGACCGCAACAAGGTGGGCCAGATCGTCGCCAACCTGCTGGGAAACGCGCTGAAGTTCACCGAGCGCGGCCACGTCGGGCTGCACGTGTGGCGCGACCCGGCGCAGGCCGAGCGCATCTGGTTCGAGGTGAGCGACACCGGCCCGGGTATCGCGCCCGAGGATCTCGCCGGCCTGTTCGTGCCGTTTCGCCAGGGCACGGCCGGCCAGGAGAAGGGCGGCACCGGCCTGGGCCTGGCGCTGTCGCGCGACATGGCCCGCGCGATGGGCGGCGACCTCGCCGTCGCCAGCACGCCGGGCGAGGGCACGCAGGTGCGGTTCTGGCTGCCGCTGCCCGCGGGCCGGCTGCCGGAGGCGGGCGCGCCGGTCGGCGCCGGCGCGCAGGTGCTGGACGAGTCCACGCCGTGCGCGGTGCTCGTGATCGAGGACGACCCGCACAGCCGCGAGGTGCTGGTCGACCTGCTGCGCCGCGCCGGCTGCAGCGTGGCGCAGGCCGTCGACGGCCGCGAGGGCCTCGCGCGCTGCCGCTCGGAGCGTTTCGACATCGTCTTCAGCGACATCCGCATGCCCAACATGGACGGCGTCGAGATGATCGAGCGCCTGCGTGCCGATCCGGCCACGCGCGAGCTGCCGGTGGTGGCGGTGTCGGCATCCAGCCTGGAGCACGAGCGCCGCTTCTACATCGAGGCCGGATTCCAGGATTTCATCGGCAAGCCCTATCCGTTCCACGAGG
>DASQCX010000388.1:0-1762 GCA_035634455.1 Burkholderiaceae bacterium | reverse complement strand
CGCTCGGCTGCTGGACGGCCCGCAGAAGCTGCGGGCCATCGTGCTGACGCCCACGCGCGAGCATGCGGCGCAGGTCGAAGCACACGCGCGCGACTTCGCGCGCTTCACCGAGCTGCGCGTGGCGCTCGTGCACAACGCCGCGCCGATCGCGGTGCAAGAGAAGCTCCTGCGCGACCCGGGCGTGGACGTGCTGGTGGCGACCGTGGACCGCCTGCTCGAGCTGCACGCGCGCAAGGCGCTCACGTTCGATGACATCGAGATCCTGGTGCTGGACGAGGCCGACCGCATGGTCGACGTGGGCCAGGCGGGCGACATCCGGAAGCTCCTGAAGCTTCTGCCCGAGACGCGCCAGACGCTGCTCTTCTCGGCGACGATGCCGGCGGAGCTGAACCGCCTGGGCAAGGAGGCGCTGATCGAGCCGGTGCGCGTGGACTTCACCACGCCGCAGCCCGCACCGGGGATCACGCACGCCATCTACCCGGTGCCGAACTACCTGAAGATCGAGCTACTCGACCGGCTGCTGTCGCGCTCGGGCGAGGTGCGGAGCACGATCGTGTTCACGCGCCAGCGCGAGGGCGCGGACCGGCTGGCGCGCCAGCTCGAGCGCCGCGGCTATGCCGTGGCCACGCTGCACGAGCGCAAGAGCCAGATGGAGCGCGAGCGCGCGATGGAGGACCTGAAGCGTGGCCGGCTACAGATCGTGGTCACCACCGACCAGGCCGCGCGCGGGCTCGAGCTCGCCGGCGTCGCACACGTGGTGAACTTCGACGTGCCGCCCTCGCCCGAGGACTACGTGCACCGGATCGGCCGTGCCGGCCGGCCCGATGCGCAGGGCGACGCGTTCACGCTCATGGCCCCCGAGGAGCAGCGTCACCTGGCCGGCATCGAGCGCTTCGTCGGCCGTGCCGTGCCGCGCGTGCTGCTGCCCGACTTCAACTACGGTTTGAAGCCGAGCCAGCTCCAGCAGCAGGCCATCTACGACGACGAGCAGGCGCGCGCGCGTCGCGCCGCCATGGCGAAGATGGGTTTCGCCGTGGTGCGCCAGATGCCCACGACCGCGCACGGCGGCTTCCGGCCCGTCACGCCGCTCGGCAAGCCGGTCACGTCGGCGCGGCCGAAGGTCGCGGCCAAGGGTGGCTCCAAGGTCGGCGGCGCCAAGGTCGGCAGCGCGAAGGCGAACGGCGCCAAGGCGGCGGTCGCCAAGTCGCGCGTGCCGGTGGCGGCGCGCACGCGTGTCGCGGCATCCACCCGCGTGGCCGCGCCCACGCGCATCGTGCTGCCCGTGCGTCCGGTCGCCCAGGCGCGCGCTGCGGCGCCGGCCAAGCCGGCCGCGCGGACGAAGCCGGCCGCCCGCGCACACGCGAAGAAGAAGCGGCCGCCGGGCCACCGTTAAAGCCGCGTCGACGCACAACTGACGAGGCCCCGCGCAGGGATCGAGCGGGGCCTCAGGGCTTTCCAGGGCTGGCCGCTCACTGGCCCGAAGCGGCTGCGGCCTTCAGCGGGGCTGCGGCCTTGAGCGGGGCCGCGGGCTTGATCAGGGCCGTGGCGCGGTCGATGCTCTCCGCGTAGCGCTGGAGCACGCCGGCGACCACCACGACCTGATCCTCCGCCTCCTTCCAGTGGCGCTGCTCGAGCGCCTCGCGCACGCCGGGAAGCGTCTTGACGCCGTAGCCGGTGTAGAAGCCGGGCGCGTAGATCTGATGTCGGTACCAGGGACGACGCGGCAGCCCTTCGGAGCGCAGCATGGCCCGCTCCGTGCCGA
>DASQCX010000387.1:0-11425 GCA_035634455.1 Burkholderiaceae bacterium | reverse complement strand
GGTCGTCGCCGACGCGAACGGGTTTTATGGTCTGATCACGCGGTTCGACCTGCTGAACTACCTTCGCAAAACACTCGCCTGACCGAGACCACAGCATGAGCAAGACCGACAAGCCCCTGGGCTTCGACACCCGCGTCATCCACGCCGGCCAGTTCCCCGACCCGTCGACCGGCGCGATCATGCCGCCGATCTTCCAGACCTCGACCTACGTGCAGTCCAGCCCGGGCGTGCACAAGGGCTACGAGTACTCGCGCAGCCAGAACCCGACGCGCGAGGCGCTGGAGCGCTGCGTGGCCGACCTCGAGGGCGGGCGCCGCGGCTACGCGTTCGCGTCGGGGCTGGCGGGCATGTCGACGGTGCTGGAGCTGCTGGACGCCGGGGCGCACGTCATCGCCAGCGACGACCTGTACGGCGGCTCGTTCCGCCTGTTCGAGCGCGTGCGCAAGCGCAGCATGGGGCTGCAGGTGAGCTTCATCGACATGTCCGACGCGAGCGCCGTGCGCGCCGCGATCCGGCCCAACACGAAGATGGTGTGGGTCGAGACGCCGTCGAACCCGCTGCTCAAGCTGATCGACCTCGCGGCGGTGGCGAAGATCGCGCGCGAGGCGAACCTGATCGCGGTGGCCGACAACACCTTCGCGAGCCCCTGGGGCCAGAACCCGCTCGCGTTCGGCTTCGACATCGTCGTTCACTCCACCACCAAGTACCTCAACGGCCATTCGGACGTCGTCGGCGGCGTGGCGGTGGTCGGCCGCGAGGCGCGCCAGGACGAGTGGGCCGAGCGCCTCGCGTTCCTGCACAACGCGGTGGGCGCGATCGCCGGGCCGTTCGACTCGTTCCTCGCGCTGCGCGGCGTCAAGACGCTGGCGCTGCGCATGGAGCGCCACAACCAGAGCGCGCTGGCGCTGGCGCAGTGGCTGGAGGCGCATCCCAAGGTGGCGCGCGTGTTCTACCCGGGGCTGGAGAGCCATCCGCAGCACGCGCTCGCCAGGCGCCAGATGCGCGGCGGCGGCGGGATGATCTCGCTGGACCTGAAGTCCGACCTGGCCGGCGCGCGCCGCTTCCTGGAGCACGTGCACCTGTTCGCGCTGGCCGAGAGCCTGGGCGGCGTCGAGAGCCTGATCGAGCACCCGGCCATCATGACGCACGCGTCCATCCCGGCCGAGCAACGCGCGGCGCTGGGCATCGGCGACACGCTGATCCGGTTGTCGGTGGGCATCGAGGCGCTGGACGACCTCAAGGCCGATCTCGAGAGCGGTTTCGCGCAGATCTGACACGACCACGCAAACTCGCTGGACGACGCGGCCATCGCCGCGTCTTCCTCTCAGGAACGCGCCCACGGGCGCGTTTTGTTCGCCAGGGCTTCCCGCATACTCGCGCCATGACCAAGCCCGCCCTTCCCCGCTCCCTCCTGTCCGTCGCCCTCGCCGGCGCGCTCGCCCTGCTGGCCGCCGCGCCGGCGCAGGCGGCGCCCGACGCCACCGCCGCCCACCGCTTCGAGCTGGTGGTGCACGGCTTCTACGAACGCTACCTCGCCACGCATCCCGAGGAGGCGACGCAGCTGGGCGACCACCGCTTCGACCGCCGGAGCGGCGACCGCTCGGCGGCCGGCGTCGAGGCCGACCGCAGGCTGTACCACCGCACGCTGGACGCCATCCAGGCGATCCCCGCGTCCAGCCTGCCGCCGGACCATGCCGTCGACCGCGCGATCCTGGAGAACGACCTGCGCGCGCGGCTGTTCGACATCGAGGTGATGAAGACCCCCACCTGGGAGGTCACCGACTACTCGGGCACCGAGGGCGTGTACGTGCTGCTGGCGCGCGACTTCGCGCCGATGAAGCAGCGCCTGGCCGCGGCCAGGCTGCGGCTGGAGGCGATCCCCAAGCTGGTCGCCGCCGCGAAGCAGAACCTGCAGCGCCCGCCACGCGTGTTCACCGAGACGGCCATCGCGCAGAACAAGGGCGCGATCTCGTTCGTGCAGGACGACCTCGACGACTTCATCAAGCAGGCGCCGGAGATGAAGGCCGCCCTCGCCCCGGCGCGCGCCCGCGCGGCCGCGGCGCTGAAGGACTACGGCGTCTGGCTGGACAAGACGCTGCTGCCGCGCTCCGACGGCGACTTCCGCTTCGGCAAGGCGAACTTCGAGCAGCGCCTGAAGTTCTCGCTCGATTCGGACCTGAGCGCCGACGAGATCCTCGCTCGCGCCGAGGCCGACCTGAAGACGACGCAGGCGCAGATGGAGCAGGTCGCGCTGCCGCTGTACAAGCGCTGGTTCCCGGGCAAGCCGACCGACGGCGTCGACGGCCACGTGATCGTGCGCGCCGTCCTCGACAGGATCGCCGACACGCACCCGGACAACGACACCATCGTGGCCGAGGCGCGCGACGACCTGGACAAGGCCACGGCCTTCGTGCGCGAGCACAAGCTGGTATCGCTGCCGACCAAGCCGATCAAGGTCATCGTGATGCCCGAGTTCCAGCGCGGCCAGTCCACCGCCTTCTGCGACTGGGCCGGCCCGCTCGAGAAGAACGGCGAGACCTTCTACGCGATCTCGCCGACGCCGGCCGACTGGTCGCCGCAGCGTGTCGAGTCGCAGTACCGCGAGGACAACAGCGCCGAAATGCGCGACATCACCGCCCACGAGGCGATGCCGGGCCACTACCTGCAGGGCGCGCACGCCAGCCAGATCAAGACGCCGACGCTGGTGCGCGCGATGACGGGCTCGGGCACCTTCATCGAGGGCTGGGCCGTCTACGCCGAGCAGTTCATGGCCGAGGCCGGCTGGGGCGGCGAGGAGACGCGCATGGAGCAGCTCAAGATCCGCCTGCGCGTGGCCATCAACGCGATCCTCGACCAGAAGATCCACGCCGGCCACATGACCGAGGACGAGGCCAAGCACCTGATGATGGACACCGGCTACCAGGAGGAGGGCGAGGCCGCCGGCAAGTGGCGCCGCGCCGAGATGTCCGCCGGCCAGCTGTCGACCTACTTCGTCGGCATCCAGGAGCAGCTCGCGCTCGCCCACGACCTGAAGGCCAAGCTGGGCGCCGACGACCTGGCGGTGCACGACCGCATGCTGTCGCACGGCTCCATCGCGACGAAGTACGTGCGCCAGCTCGAAGGCCTGGCACCGGCCGACGCGGCGGCCAAGTAAGGCTCAGGGGAGCGCGCCGAGCAGGGCCGTCCCGCTCTCGCGTGCGTCCTCGCCCGAGTCGCCCACCTGCGAAGCAGACGAGGGCGCGGCGGCGGGCCGGCCCGCGGTCGCCGCGCAGCGCGCGCCGCCGTCCTGGCGCTCGACGGCGATCGTGACGCTGCCGCCGGCGACCTGCGCCGGGGTCAGCGTCACCTTGCATTTCGCGCTCGGGATCAGCACCAGCACGTCCGGCGGCACGCCGGCCGGCATGGTCAGCTTGGTGCCCTCCGGCGCGACGCCCCAATCCCTGGCGTCGGGCCCCTCGACGCGCGTGGAGTGCCTGTCGGTCTCCTTGCCCTTGGCGTCGTGCACCGTCACGAAGACGGTCACCGTCGACGATTTCCCCGCCTTCGCGCCGGACGCCTCGGCGGCGGGCGGGTCGCCAGGCTCGGCGGCCGCCGGCGCGCCCGCGGCCAGCAGCAGGCCGGCGCAGGCCGCGCAAGAAAGGCTTGGTCTCATGGTCGCCCCAGTCGGCTGATGACGTCGTCGATGTAGGGCTTGTCCTTGGTGCCGCTGCGCGAGCTCGGGTAGTACACGAGCGTGACGGTGGCCGACATCGACTCGGGGTCCAGGCGCGTGAGCACGATGGCCACGCGCTCCTGGTCGGAGATGCGCGTGAAGTTCATCAACGGGAAGTCGTAGAGGCTGGACCAGACCAGCACCTGCCGCGTATCGCCGCCGCCCGGATCCGAATACGACAGCTGCAGCTGCAGGCGGCGGCCGTCGAGGTCGCCCTTGATCAGGCCGACATCGAAGCAGCGCTTGTGGTGCTTCTCGCCGCCGTCGCCCGGCACGCGCGGCAGCCGCCACACGCACGTGAAGTTGCGCAGCTTCTCGGGCGGCACCGCGAGGTCGAACGCGATCTCGGTCTTGCGCCCGGCGATCTCCAGGCCCTCGATCTGGCGCGCCTTGACCACGCCCGAGATGCGCTCGAGCTCCTTGAGCGCCGCCTGCCGCTCCGGGCCCTCGCGCTCCTTGCTCACGCGGCGATCGAGCTGCCAGAACAGCGGGCTGATGTCGACCGACTCGTGGAAGTTGGCGGCCATCAGCTCCAGGCCGACGAGGCGGGTGTCGACGTCGCCGTTGTCAGGTTGCAGGTACTTGTCGAACACCTTGTCGAAGATGCCCTGGCGCACGGCCATGTCGGCCTCCTCGCGCTTGCTCAGGAGCTCGGTGTAGAGGCGGAACTGGTTCTCGCGCTCGTCGTGGGCGTGCGAGAACAGCTCGAACAGCAGCGGCACGATGCAGATCGCCGCCGGCATCGCCAGCGTCTTGAGCAGCCAGCGGCGGTTGCTCTCGCGCGCGCCGCCGCCTTCGTCGGACTCGCCGACCGCCGCCGCGCCCTCGCCTTCGGCCATGGCCCTCAGCGCCTCTCGATGCGGGCGACGCCGCCGGCCGGCGTCACCTCGTAGTCGTAGCGCGTGGGCTCGTCGTACACGAAGACGAGCTCGCCGGGTTCGGGCATGTTGTTGATGCGCAGGTGGCAGCGCCCGCGGCCGGCCACGGTGAGCCGGTACGAGCCCGAGGCGTCGGCGACGGTGCTGGCGGACGCGCGCTCGCAGGCGAGCGTCAGCCGTGCGTTGGCCCCGCCAGGGCCGGTCAGCGTGCCGTAGATGGTCTCGGCGTCGGCGCCGGCCGGCACTGCGACGCAGGCCCCGGCGACCGCGGCCGGCGCGACGAGTCGGCGGATGTCCATGCGCGCACCTCCTGCCCCGGACGCGGCGGCGTCCGATGCGGGGAACATACGCGCGAGGGCGCGGCATTGCAGCCCCCTGTTGAGGAAAACCGGCCTGGCCCGCCTAGGCCTAGGGGGGCACTCGATCGCGCGGCCCGTGCGCGCCGGCGCAGCCTCAGTAGTTCGCGACCGCGCGCACCGCGCCGGCCGGCTTGCCGAGGTCGGCCAGCAGCTCCGGCCCGACGATCGCGAACGGCACCGAGCCGTAGGACAGCAGGCGATCGTGGAAGTCGTGCAGCGAGCCCTTGTCGCCGGAGCGGCGCTGGTACTCGCCCAGCAGCTCCTGCAGCTGCAACCGGCCCACCGTGTAGGCCAGCACGTAGCCGGGACGCAGCGCGTAGCCGGCCACCGCGGCCTCGGACGCCGACTTCGTGAAGCCCGACTGCTCCTCGAAGAACCTCGCCGCCTGCTCGAGCGTCCACTCGCCGCTGGCCAGCTTGACGTCGACGATCACGCGCGCCCCGCGCACCCGCTCCCAGCGCGCCGTGAAAACGCGCGCGTCGAGGTCGTCGCCGTACAGGCCCAGGCGCAGGAACATCTCCTCGCCGTAGAACGCCCAGCCCTCGGCGAACACGCCCGAGTACTGGATCTTGCGCACGTAGTCGGAGTGGCGGCGCGCGATCGACAGCTGCAGGAAGTGGCCGGGCATCGCCTCGTGCGCGGCGGTCTGCAGGATGCGGTCGCGGTCGAAGTCCTCGTTCATGTCGAGGCGCTCGGCCGCCTCCTTCAGCGACTCGGGCGGCGTGATGAAGTAGTGGCCGCTCTCGGACTTGGCGAACAGCCGTGGCGACTCCATCGACGCGCCCGGCGAGACCGGCTGCTGGAACTTGGGCGTCTCGACGACGTCCAGCGCGCCCAGCCAGGCCGGGATCGTGACGATGTCGTGCTCGACGACGAACTTGCGCAGCTCGGCGATGCGGTCGCGGTAGTAGTCGATCAGCGCCGGGCCGCTCGGCGCCATGCCGCCGCCGCTCTCGGCGCCCAGCGCCACCTTGCGATGCGCGGCCGCGGCCTTGACCCAGGCCTCCTCGGCCCAGCCGTGGGCCAGTTCGTCGCGCGCCATGCCCTCGACGTCCTTGCCCGTATACGGCAGCAGTTGCTCGCGCTGCAGCATGCGGTCGTAGGCCGCGCGGCCCATGGCGAAGTTCTCGGGCCAGGTGTCGACGTGGGCCTGGATGGTGGCGCTCGTCTTGGCCAGCGTGGCAAGCACCGCGTCGCGCGCCGCGACGAAGCGCTTCAGCGACGCCGGGTCGCCGGCGAGCTGTTCCTTCGCGGCGTCGGTGAGCGCGCCATCGAGGAAGTCGGGCGCGCCGTCGATCTGCTTCCTGCCGGCCACGCCGTACAGCTTGCCGGGATGCGTCACCAGCTTCTGGCCGGCCTCGATGAACGCCGGCCCTTTTTCCAGGCGCGCGATGATGTCGGCCCAGGCCCTGGGCACGTCGGCCGCGGCGGCGTCGTCGCGGCCCGGGATCGGCAGGTGCAGGAACTGCGTGTAGATCGCGTCGACCAGGCTCAGCGCGGGGCCGGCGTAGTCCTTGCGGTCGGTCTGGTAGACCAGCAGCTCGTCCAGCCGCCCGTCGAGCTGCGCGCGCAGCAGCTTCGCGTCGTCGGCGTCCACCAGCGAGATCGAGGGACCGGCGGCCTTGGAAATCGCGTCGAGCTGCTTGCCCCAGGCCTCGAGCTGGGCGACGGTCGCGGCGCGCTCGGCCTCGCTCGGGGTCGCCAGCAGGCCGTCCATGCCCGCGATGCCGAGCGCGGTGGCGTGGATCGGGTCGTGCCGCGCGCTGGTGCGCACGATGTCCTGCGCGAGCGCCGTGAGCTGTTCGTGCGTCGTCGGCGCGGCGAACGCGTTGGCGGACAGCAGGCAGGCCAGCAGCAGCGCCAGCGGAGTCTTCTTCATGGTGCGGATCCGTTTGTCGGGAGCGAGGCGACGCATGTTACAGACTCGTGCGCCGCCGGCCCGGCTCCGCCCGCGACCGCCGGTGCGCCGCGCTCGCCGCATTTGACCCTGGGCCCGTATCGCCGACGGCCGCGGGCCACCATTCGACACCCTGACTCGATCGAGGACGCGCCATGGCCACTTTCCGCCTTTCCGTGATCCGCGCCGCCGTGTTCGCCGCCTGCGCCCTGTGCGCGGCCGGCGCCTTCGCGGAGGACCTGAAGCTGACCGGCGCCCAGGAGGTGCCGCCCAACGACAGCAAGGCCGTCGGCAGCGGCAACATCACGATCGCCGCCGACGGCAGCGTGAGCGGCAGCGTGGCGACGCCGACGCTCCAGGGCAAGGCCGCGCACATCCACGTCGGCGCGCCGGGCCAGGCCGGGCCGCCGATCATCACGCTGGTCGCCGGCGACGGCGGCACCTGGAGCGTGCCCGAGGGCGCGAAGCTGACGCCCGCGCAGGTCGCCTCGTGGCAGGCCGGCAACCTCTACGTCAACGTCCACACCGCCGAGCACCCCGGCGGCGAGGTGCGCGCGCAGTTCAGCAAGCCCTGAGCTTCTCGATCACGCCCATGGCCGCGTGCGGCGCGCGCTCCTTGGCGCCGTTGATCATGAACATGAAGACGTCGCGCGACGCCGCCTCCGGCGCGCCCGCGTCGCCCGCCACCCGCGGCAGCCCGCTCGGCTCGCCGCCGGCGGCCCAGGCGCGCGCGCAGTCGGCGAACGCGCTCAGCACCGCGGGCTCGTAGCCGGTGGGCACGTCCGATTTCGCATTCATCAGGCGCAGGTAGACGAAGTCGGCGGTCAGGTTCGCGAACGACGGGTAGTCGGGCGAGTCGGTGAACACGACCGCGCAGCGGTAGCGGCGCGCGAGCTCGAGGAACCCGGGCGCCATGAAGCTGTCGTGGCGCACGTCCAGCACGTGGCGCAGCGCGCGGCCCTCGACGTCGGCCGGCAGCAGCTTCAGGAAGGCCTCGAAGTCCGCCGGGTCGAACTTCTTGGTCGGCGCGAACTGCCACAGCACCGGCCCCAGCTTGTGCTCCAGCCGCGCGAGGCCGCTGCCGATGAAGCGGTCGATCGACTCGCCGGCCTCCGCCAGCACGCGGCGGTTGGTCGCGAAGCGGTTGGCCTTGAGCGAGAACACGAAGTCGTCGGGCGTCTCGGCGAACCAGCGCTCGAAGGCCTTGGCCGTCATCGTGCTGTAGTAGGTGCCGTTGACCTCGATCGCGGTGACGTGCCGGCTGGCGTGCCCGAGTTCGCGCGCCACGGGCAGCTTGGCCGGATAGAAGTTGTCGCGCCAGGGCTCGTACGTCCAGCCGCCGATGCCGACCCGGATCCTGCTCATCGCTGCGCTCCTCGTGTGGGAACGCGTTTTTACCCCATCCGCACGACGCGTGCCGCTCAGCGCCGATAGGCCAGCCGCCAGAGCAGCTTCCAGGTCCTGCCGCCGTCGGTGGTGCCTTCCCAGTCCCAGGTGAACGCGTCGGGCGTGATGTCGTGGAACACCATGCGCTGGCCCTTGACCTCGGCGCCGGCCGCGGTCAGTGCGGTCGAGAACAGCCGCTTGTCGCCGTCGACGCTGGCGCTGAGCGCGAAGAAGCCGCCCTGGTTGTCGGCCCAGGCCTGGCGCCACAGCCCGGCGGCGTCGCGCACGCTCAGCGAGCGCCCCTTGAGCAGCGGCGCGGGATCGCCGGCGTCCTCCTCGAAGCGTTCCTCGATGACGTTGCCGTCGAGGATGCGAGCGACATGGTTGCGCGCCTTGCCGGTCGTGCCGTCCGCGTTGCGCCAGCTGACCTGCCAGTCGCCGAGCCAGAAGTCGAACAAGTCGGCGGGCTGGGCGGCGGGAGCGGCGAGAGTGGTTTGCATCGTGCAGGCCAGCAGCAGCGTGGGGACGAGGAATCGCATGGGACGGTCTCCCTGGCGAAAGGCCAAGCCCGCGTTGTAGCCCCGTGCGCACTGCCCTGCCCGGCCGTTGCGACCGGTGGCGGCCGGCAGGGGCCGAGCGACGGTCGCACCGCCGCGAAACCCCGGACTGGCCGGCGAACCGCCCGCTTCTCGGCCGATCGGATGGCGCGCCGGCCGCCAGACTGGGCGCTCCCGCGCCCGCCACCTCCGGACATGAACCGCCGCTACGCCTACCGCGACTACGCCATCCTCGTCTCCGCCCGGCCGACCGCCGACGCCGCCGGCTGGCGCCCCGAGATCTGCGTCATCGCCCCGGACGACCGCTGGGAGATGGTGCCGACGCACCACGCGCTGGTGGCCGGCGACCCGCAGCGCTGCCTGGAGATCGGCCGCCACTGCGCCGAGAGCGCGATCCAGAGCATGGACCCGGCGCGCGAGAAGGCCGCCCGCCGCGGCCCGCTGCACTGACCGCCCGCGCGGCGGTCAGACCGATCCGTCGGCGATCCGGTGGGTCGCCCGCGCCAGCACGCTGGCGGTGTCGGCCGTGCGCGCCAGCCCTTCGTCCAGCAGCCGCTGCAGCGAGCTGCGCGTGACGCTGAGCGAGCGGCCGTCCGGGCGCGCCAGCAGCAGGAAATGCCCGTTGTCGCTGCGCCAGATCAGGGTGACGTCGACCCACTCGCCCTGCATCTGGATCGCCAGGCCGTCGCCGATCGCCAGCGCCCCCAGCGGATCGACCGGCGCCGGCAGGCCGTGCAGCACGAAGGGCTCGATGGCCGGCGAACCCGAGGACGGCGTCTCGTCCTCCAGCTCGAGGTCGATCGTGAGCGGCATGTCGGTCTGGGCGTCCTCGGCCGAGCGGTGCATGGCGCGCTCGTGCAGCGCCGCGATCTTCGCCAGCCAGGCCTGCTGCACGCCCGGGTCGAGGCCGAGCCGACCCATGCCGGCCCGCAGGCGCTCGACGAGGTCCGGGATCATGGACAGCAGCGTCGGCGTGTCGAGCCGGCTGCGCGCCGGCGAGGCGGACCAGATGAGGTCGGTGGCGGTGTCCCAGGCGCCGGGCTGGCCGGCCTCGGCGGGCGCGCCAGCCGCGTCCTCCTGGGCGCACACGAGCGCCCAGACCGAGGAGACGTAGCGCCGCACGGCCTCGTGCGCGCGCGAGGCGTCGAGCCGCCGCTCGAGCCGCCGGCGCGCGGACTCCACGCCCTCCTCCAGCGACGCGTGCCGCCGCAGCAGCTCGACGCTGGGCTCCATCTCGGCGAGCCGCCGGCGCGCGCGCTCGGCGCGCCACGCCTGCAGCTTGCGGTTCACCGCCTCGAAGCGCTCGCGCCGCGGGTCGGCGCGCAGCATGGCCATCACGCGCTCGAGCCAGGCGTCGAGGTTGGGCGGGCGCTGCGACGGCTCGTCGTCGAACAGCCTCGCGAGCTGGTTGACCAGCTCCCAGGCCGGATGGCGGTGGCTCTGCAGCAGATCGGGGTCGTTGGCGGCCATGCGCAGGACGGCGCCCTGCAGCCGGCCGATCCAGTCGGCGCCTTCGGGATCGAGGGCGGGGTCGGCGACGATCTCGTCGAAGATGCTGCCGATGAACAGGTGCACCGGGGCGGGCTGCCCGCCGATGTCGGCGCGATGGCGGCGGATCAGGTGCGGGATCCGCTCGCTGTCGCCGTCGAGCAGCGACGACTGCGCCGCCGACGCCGCCGACGCCAGGGCCATTGCCTTGGAGTCCATCAGCTGCACCAGCGCGCCGGGACGGGTCACGTCGAAGTCGTCCTGCTGCGGCGGGCGATGCCAGCGCTCCGCGGCGATCGCGGCGCGCCTGGCGGCGGCGACCTCCGGGGAACGGCTGCGGCGCGCGCCCGGGGCCGCGGGGGCCGGCGGCTGGCGCGGCGCGGCCGATTCGGCCGACAGCGTGAAGTGCTCGTTGCGCTCGGTGGTCTCCACCAGGGAGGTGTAGAGCGGCCCCAGGCGCGTGCCGAGCAGCCGCGCCAGGCAGCGCACGGCCTCGCTGCGCGAGGCGGCCGACAGCGGCAGGTGCTCGGTGGCGCGCCACAGCGCCCGGCCGATCGCCGCCGGGCCGACCGGCGACGGGTCGAGCAGGTCGACGTCGAGCCGCGCCTGCAGGGCCGCCTCGAGGCGCTGCATGCGGTGCAACGGGGCCCCCGCGTCGTCCGCGAGCAGGCGCCCGGCCTGCACCACCTCGATCTCCTCCTGCGCGCGCAGGTCGTCCATGATGCTCAGCGAATCGAGGTCGAGCTTGATCGCACGCGGGCCGCCCTGCGCCTTGTCCACCAGCGCCTCGAGCGCCTCGCCGAAGCCGCTCACGCACGGCCCGGGATAGCGCCCGAGCACCTCGGCCACCTCCGACCGCGCCAGCCGCCGCACCGGGTCGAGCGCCGGATTGGACTTCATCTCGCGCGGCACCTGCACGAGGATCTCGCCCACGATCGCGCGCAGCTCGCTGCACGCGCGCGCCAGGTGTCTGCGGTAGGCTTCTGTCGACATGCGGACATCGTAACGTCAAGCTGTCAACGGAACGTAACGCATGGCAAGCGCCGCGGCAGTAGCTCACGGAGCCGAAGGCGGCGCCGATCTCCGCACCCACGCGCCAGGCCTCGCGCGACGCGGTGGACGCGACCACCGTTGCGAAGGCCCTTTGC
>DASQCX010000386.1:0-1870 GCA_035634455.1 Burkholderiaceae bacterium | reverse complement strand
GGCGGGCAGGTCGGGTAACAGCAGAGGCGGCGCGGGCCAGTGCGCGGTCGCCACCGGATCGAGTTGCTGCTGCGGCTGTCGATGCAGCCCGCAGACGATCCACGCGATGTCGCGCCGGGCGAGCTCCTTGCCCAGCGTCTCGAGCGCGCTCTGGCCGGAGCTGTCGATCGACAGCAGGTGGTTTGCCTCCAGGATCACCCAGCGCACGCCGTCGGGCACCTCGTCGGCGAGCGACTCCACCTTGCCGGCGGCGCCGAAGAACAGCGCGCCGTACAGCCGGAACACGCGCACGTCGTCGCCCGCGCCGGCGGCGGCGTCGGCCTCCAGCCCGAACAGCGTGCCCATGCGGTAGACGAACATCACGCAGGCCAGCGCGAGGCCGACCTCCACCGCCACCGTCAGGTCCAGCACCACGGTCAGCACGAAGGTGCACAGGAACTTGGCGCCGTACTCGACGCCGTCCTTGCGCAGGCGCAGGAACTCGCGCGGCTCCAGCATGTTCCAGGCGACGTACAGCAGGATGCCGGCCAGCACCGACAGCGGCACGCGCGCGGCCAGCGGCGCGGCCACCAGCATGACCACGGCCAGCGTGATCGCGTGCAGGATGCCGGCGATCGGGGTGCGGGCGCCGGCGCGGATGTTGGTCAGGGTGCGCGCGATCGTCCCGGTCGCGGGGATGCCGCCGAACAGCGGCGCGACGAGGTTGGCCACGCCCTGGGCCATCAACTCCTGGTTGGGCTCGTGGCGCTTGACCTGGGCGACGCCGTCGGCCACCCGCGCGCACAGCAGCGACTCGATCGCGCCGAGCAGCGCGATGGTCAGCGCCGGCACGAACAGCTGCTGCACGCCGCTCCAGGAGATGGCCGGAGCGTGCAGCGCCGGCAGCGATTGCGGGATGCCGCCGAAGCGGCTGCCGATGGTCTCGACGTGCAGGTCGAGCGCGCTGGCCAGCGCCGTGAGCGTGACCAGCGCGACGATGGGCCCCGGGACGCGCGCGGCGAACTTGAGCCAGCGGTCGACGCTGCTGTCCTCGCGCAACGGGTTCTCCTGCACGGACAGCCCCGACCAGAACAGCAGCCCCGCCAGGCACGCGGCGCCCAGCGCCAGCGCCTGCAGGTTGGCGTGCGGCGCCTGTTCGGCCACCGTGGCGACCTGTGCGAAGAAGCCGGCCGGCATCGCGGCGATCGGCAGCCCGAGGAAGTCCTTGAGCTGCGACAGCGCGATCAGCACGGCGATGCCGTTGGTGAAGCCGGCGATGATGGACACCGGCATCTGGCGCACCAGCGCGCCCACGCGCAGCCAGCCCATCACGAGCAGCAGCACGCCGGCCATCATCGTGGCCACGAGCAGGTTGGGCACGCCGAAGCGCTGCACGATGCCGTACACGACGACGATGAAGGCGCCGGCGGGGCCGCCGATCTGGATGCTGGAGCCGCCGAGGCCCGAGATCAGCAGGCCCGCGATGATGGCGGTGAACAGGCCCTGTTCGGGCTTGACGCCGGAGGCGATGGCGAACGCCATGGCCAGCGGCAGGGCGACGACGCCGACGGTCAGGCCGGCGCCGAGGTCGGCGAGGAAATCCGCGCGCCGGTAGCCGCGCAGCGACTCGAGAAGGCGCGGCTTGAAGCGATGATGGGCAAGCATGAGGCGATCCTGGGCAAGGTTGCAGTGGACGACTGAACCAGGACCGCGGGCGGACCGCAGTGGTGCACGCGTGCCATGAAGCGCCGCCGCCTCGAGGGCAGCCAGGTGCGGGACGCGCGGGGAACGGACATGCCCCGATGTTACCGGGTCAGGCCGCGATCATGGGGACGACGTTGTCCGCCGGCGTCGCCTCGCGGCCGGCGATCCACATCTCCAGCGCCGCCGC
>DASQCX010000385.1:0-1978 GCA_035634455.1 Burkholderiaceae bacterium | reverse complement strand
GGCCGGCATCCACACCGGACTCGGCGCGTTCAACCCGCCCGGCACCAAGCCGCCGCTCGTCGGCATCGCGGTGCCCGAGGACTTCGCGCTGCCGCCCGGCTACGTGCGCCACTACCAGGCCACCGACGACGGCCAGCGCATCGAGCCGATCCTGATGTTCGCCCCCGACTACCAGCCGACGACCGCCGACGGCCGCCCCATCGCCGTGCCCAAGTACCGCGTCGTGCCGCCCGAGCTCGCGCCGCCCGGGCTGCCGATCCGGCGCATCGTCGTCCCCGCGCCGATCCAGGGCCCGTGACGCCATGAGCGCGTACGGCCGGTCCGACACGCGCTCGCACCGCAGGCCAAAGGTTCCCTCATGAACGCCCTCGCCGACTTCCTGTCCTCGCGCACGCTCGCCCGCGACGCGGCCGCCATCGCCGCCAGCGCGTTGCTGGCCCTCCTGTACGCCCGGGGCGGCGCCGGCTGGATGCTGGGCTTCGTCGCGCTCGTGCCGTGGCTGCGCTCCCTCGACGCGCCCGCCTCGCTCGCGCGCACGCTGCTGGGCGCCTGGGCGATGACGGTCGCCTACACGCTGGCGGTGTTCGCGTGGTTCGGCGGCGCGATCGACGAGTTCACGCAGTGGGGCGAGGGTGCCGGGCTCGCGCTGCTGCTCGTCGCGGCACCGCTGTTCCAGCCGCAGATCGTCGCGTTCGCGCTGGCGCGCCGGCTGGCCGCCCGCCGCCACGGCCGCGCGCTGACGGCCGTCGTCGCGGCGTCGGCCTGGGTCGCCGCCGAGTGGCTGCTGCCGCGCCTGCTGGGCGACACGCTGGGCGACGGCCTCTACCCGTCGCGCCTGCTGCGCCAGGCCGCCGACCTCGGCGGCGCCACCGGCCTGACGTTCGCGCTGCTGCTGGCCAACGAGGCCGTCGCGGCGGCGCTCGCGCAGCGCCGTGCGGGCCGTCGCGCGATGGCGCCGTCGCTCGCCGTCGCGGCGGCGGTGCCCGCGCTGCTGGCGATCTACGGCGCGGCCGCGCTGTCGGCCTTGCCCGCGCCCGGCGGCAAGCCGCTGCGCGTCGGCCTGATCCAGTCCAACATCGTCGACTACGAAAAGCTGCGCCGGCAGATCGGCGCCGCCGCCGTCGTGCGCAAGGTGCTGGACACGCATTTCGCGATGTCCTACGACGCCGTCGAGCGCCAGCACGCCGACGCGGTGCTGTGGTCGGAGACGGTCTACCCCACCACCTTCGGCCATCCCAAGAGCGAGGCCGGCGCGGCGCTCGACCAGGAGATCCGGTCCATCGTCGACGCCGCCGGCGTGCCCTTCGTGTTCGGTACCTACGACGTCGACGCCGACGGCGAGTACAACGCCGCCGCCTTCGTCGAGCCGAACCGCGGCCTGCTGGGCTTCTACCGCAAGACGCGCCTGTTCCCGCTGACCGAGTACGTGCCGGCGTGGCTGGACGGCCCCGCGCTGCGCCGCTGGCTGCCCTGGGCCGGCACCTGGAAGCCGGGCAACGGCGCGCGCCTGCTGCCGCTGCGCCTGGCCGACGGCCGCGAGATCCCCGTGCTGCCGCTGATCTGCCTGGACGACGTCGACGCGGGCCTGGCCATCGCCGGCGCGCGCCTGGGCGGCCAGGCCATCCTCACGCTGTCCAACGACGCCTGGTTCACCGCGCAGCCGCAGGGCGCCGCGCTGCACGAGGCCGTCGCCGCGTTCCGCAGCGTCGAGACGCGGATGCCGCAGTTCCGCGTCACGACCAACGGCTACAGCGCCGTCATCGACGCCACGGGCACGGTGCTGGCCGGCACGCAGATGGGCGCGCAGGCGCTGGCGGTCGGCGACCTGCCGGCGCACGCGCCGCCGCGCACGCTGATGGTGGCCTGGGGCGACTGGGTCGGACGCGCCGCCGCGGCCCTGCTCGCGCTGCTGGCCGCGCTCGCCGCGCTGCGCCGCTCGGGCTGGACGGGCGCCGGCGCGCCGTCGCCGGCCGCGGAC
>DASQCX010000384.1:0-2808 GCA_035634455.1 Burkholderiaceae bacterium | reverse complement strand
TTCGACGACGAGGCGCTGTTCCTGCGGCCCTGGGCCGGCCGCATCGCCGGCGTCGTCAGCGGCCCCACCGCGCGGCCCGAGGTCACGAAGCTGCTGAAGGACTGGAACGGCCGCGCGGACGCCGACCAGGCCGGCTACCGGCTCGTGCGCGAGGCGCGGGTTCGCGTGATGGACGCGTTGTGGTCGGCATGGACGCGCCCGCTGCTGGCCGCGCCGGGCTGTGCGCGGCGCGACTACAAGTGGCACGCGCGCTTCGAGTACGCGGTCGAGGAGGCGCTGGACAAGCAGCCCGCCCACCTGCTGCCGCGCGGCTTCGCGAGCTGGGACGCGTTCCTGCTGGCGCAGGTCGACGCCACGGTGGCGGACATGACGCGCAACGGCGCGCGTCCGCTCGCGCAGGCGACCTGGGGCGAGGCGAACGCGAGCCGCATCGGCCACCCGCTGGCGCGCGCGCTGCCCGTGCTGTCGCACTGGCTGGACATGCCGTCGCTGCCGCAGTCGGGCGACGGCAACATGCCGCGCGTGGCGGGGCCGGGCTTCGGCCAGTCCGAGCGCCTGGTGGTCGCGCCGGGCCACGAGGAGCGCGCCACCCTGAGCATGCCCGGCGGCCAGAGCGGCCATCCGATGTCGCCCTACTACGGCGCGGGGCACGGCGACTGGGTCGCGGGGCGGCCGACGCCGCTGCTGGCGGGGCCCGCGCAGCACGTCCTGGATCTGGTGCCCTGAGGCGTCGCGAATGAACCCAATCCGGCGCGTCTGGGCGCACCGGATTCACGCTCCGCCTCCGGGCACCAGATCCGGCACGAGCTTGCGAGTCGCTGCCGCGGCGCTAAAGACGGGCGCTGCGCGGCCGATACCCGGTGTTGTATCCAGACTCGCCGTGGGAGGCCCGCCAATGGACAACAAATCGAACTCGAGCCAGGCGTTGATCGCCGACCGGGTGATGGCCGCGGCCCTGGCGCTCGGGGCGCTGGCGTCGATCGCGATCGCCGGAGAATTCGGCGACATGGGCATCGCGCTCGCGGGGTCCGCCGCGATCGGCGCGGTCGGCTTCGGCGTCTGGCTGCTCAGCCCGGGCTCGCTGCTGTCGCGCCTGAGCTTCGCCTTCGCGCTGACGGCCATGGTCGCCTTGCACATCGACCTGGGGCGCGGCACCATCGAGTTCCACTTCGGCGTGTTCGTCGTGCTGGGCCTGCTGCTGGTGTACTCGGACTGGCGCCCGATCCTGCTGGCCGCCGGCCTCGTCGCCGTCGAGCACCTCGTCACGGATCGCCTGCAGGCCGCCGGCGTCGGCGTCTACTGCACGACCAGCCCGTCGGTGCTGAAGGTGGTGATGCACGCGGTGTACGTCGTCCTGCAGACGGCGGCCGAGATCTACATGACCGTCTGGATCAACCGGGCGGCGCGGCAGGGCGCGGCGTCGGCCGACGCGCTCGCCGAGACGCTGGCCCGCCTGCGGGCGGCGCTGGCCACGACGCAGGAAAGCGCGGCGCGGATCGAGTCGGCGTCCAACGAGATCGCCGGCGGCAACGCCGACCTGAGCCAGCGCACCGAGCAGTCGGCGGGCCAGCTGCGGCGCGCGGCGAGCTCGATGGAGCAGCTCAGCGCCACCGTCAACGGCAGCGCGGAGTCGGCCGCGGGCGCCAATCGCCTCGCGGCGTCGGCCTCGAAGGTGGCCGAGCGCGGCGGCGAGGTGGTGCGCGAGGTCGTCTCGAAGATGGAGGACATCACGGCCTCCAGCCGCCGGATCGCGGACATCATCGGCGTCATCGACGGCATCGCGTTCCAGACCAACATCCTGGCGCTCAACGCCGCGGTCGAGGCCGCGCGGGCCGGCGAGCAGGGGCGCGGCTTCGCCGTCGTCGCGGCCGAGGTGCGCTCGCTGGCGCAGCGCAGCGCGACCGCCGCGCGCGAGATCAAGGACCTGATCACGGCCAGCGTCGAGAACGTGGACGCCGGCTCGCGCCTGGTCGACGAAGCAGGGCTGACCATGCACGAGATCGTGACCGGCATCCGCAGCGTGGCCGGCATCATCGACGAGATCGCGCGCTCGGCGACCGAGCAGAAGGCGGGCATCGTGGCCATCCACGACACGGTGGCGGACCTCGACCAGGTGACGCGGCAGAACGCCGCGCTGGTCGGCCAGAGCGCAGCCGCCGCGCAGAGCCTGCGCGTCCAGGCCGGGCGCCTGACCGAGGTCGTCTCGTCGTTCGGGCTCGAGCGCTGACGCTCAGGGCGCGGGCGCCAGCTCCCACACCAGCACCTGGAAGGGCGCGAGCGCGACGGCGGCCGGTTGCCCCGCGACGAGCGCGCGCGGCGCGGCCGCCTTGTCGTACGCCGGCGTCGCCGTCCAGGCGCGTCCGGCCTCGGGCGGCAGCTCCAGCGCCGCGCCGACGTCGAGCGCGAAGTCCTGCGGCTTGTCGGACGGATTGCGCAGCGTGACGATCGCGTGCCCCGGCCGCCACGCGGCCCAGCCGTAGACCTGCCCCCGCGCCGGATCGCCGCCGATCCAGTGGCTGTCGCGCAGCGTGGCCGCGTTCGCGCGCGCCCATTTCGCGGCGGCGGCGAGGTCGTCCCAGTTGTGCTCGGTCAGCAGGTCGGGCGAGACGTACATCTCCTGCAGGCCGGTGCCGCTGGCGAAGTACGAGCGCACCTCGGAGGCGAAGTCGCCGTACGGGTCGGCATCGAGGCCACGCGCCTGGCGGGCGTAGACGATGCCGTGCAGCATCAGCGAGTTCAGCGGGTACAGCGGCCCGAGGCGGACGATACCGCCATAGGTATCGGCGTCGCGATAGGTGATCCAGCGCT
>DASQCX010000383.1:0-5814 GCA_035634455.1 Burkholderiaceae bacterium | reverse complement strand
GCCGGGCTCGTCGGGGTGGACGACACGACGATCGCCTACGTGCGCAACCGCCCCTTCTCGCCGACCGGGGTCGAGTGGGACCAGGCCGTGGCGTACTGGCGCACCCTGCATTCGGACGCCGATGCGCCCTTCGACGCCGTGGTCGACATCGACGCCTCCGCGCTGCGCCCCCAGGTCACCTGGGGCACCTCGCCGGAGATGGTGGTCTCGATCGAGGATCGCGTGCCCGATCCCGAGCGCGAGCGCGACGAGGTCAAGCGCGGCGCGATGGAGCGCGCGCTCGCCTACATGGCGCTGGAGCCGAACAAGGCGATCGCCGACATCCGCATCGACAAGGTCTTCATCGGCTCGTGTACCAACAGCCGCATCGAGGACCTGCGCGACGCCGCGGCGGTGGTGCGCAAGGTCGGCGGCCGCATCGCGAGCAACGTGCGGCTGGCGCTGGTGGTGCCGGGCTCGGGGCTGGTCAAGGAACAGGCCGAGCGCGAAGGCCTGGACAAGGTCTTCACCGGCGCGGGCTTCGAATGGCGCGAGCCGGGCTGCTCGATGTGCCTGGCGATGAACGCCGACCGCCTCGAGCCGGGCGAGCGCTGCGCCTCCACCAGCAACCGCAACTTCGAGGGCCGGCAGGGCGCCGGCGGCCGCACGCACCTGGTGAGCCCGGCGATGGCCGCGGCCGCCGCGCTGCACGGCCACTTCGTCGACGCGCGCAAGTACGTATGACGACCCCCAGTCCACGGGGTACCGCGGACAGCCCCCCGCGGGGGCCGCGGCCTTGCTCCGGAGCGGCCGAGCGCGGCGGCCGCGCGTCTCTTCGAACTAAGGTCTAAACATCATGCAAGCCTTCACGTTGCACACGGGCGTGGTCGCCCCGATGGATCGCGAGAACGTCGACACCGACGCGATCATCCCCAAGCAGTTCCTGAAGTCGATCAAGCGCACGGGCTTCGGCCCCAACCTGTTCGACGAGTGGCGCTACCTCGATCCCGGCTTCCCCGGCCAGGATCCGGACTCGCGCAGGCCCAACCCGGACTTCGTGCTGAACCAGCCGCGCTACCAGGGTGCGTCGGTGCTTGTCGCGCGCCGCAACTTCGGCTGCGGATCGAGCCGCGAACACGCGCCGTGGGCGCTCGACCAGTACGGCTTCCGCGCGATCATCGCGCCGAGCTACGCCGACATCTTCTTCACCAACTGCTTCAAGAGCGGCCTGCTGCCCATCGTGCTGTCCGAGGCCGAGGTGGCGCGCCTGTTCGACGAGGTGGCCGCCTTCCCCGGCTACAAGCTGACGATCGACCTGCCGCGCCAGGTGGTCGTCAAGCCCGACGGCAGCGAGCTCGCGTTCGACGTGCAGCCGTTCCGCAAGTACTGCCTCGTCAACGGCTTCGACGACATCGGCCTGGCGCTGCGCCACGCCGACAAGATCCGCGGCTTCGAGGCCGAGCGGCTCGCGAAGATGCCGTGGCTGGCCAACCGCCTGGTCGGCTGACGGGCGAAGTGCCATGGCCCTGCCGCGCGCGCTGCAGCTGCGACGCCATTTCCAGCGCGTCGTGCTGAGCCGCCCGTGGCTCACGTTCGTCGTGATGGGCCTGGCGTTCTTCTGCTTCGGCATGGTCACGCTGAACCTGCTGCACCTGCTGCGCGCGAACGCCGAGCTCATCCTCGACAACGGCGCGATGGCGCTGGTCGACGGTGGTGCGCTGCAGCTGGTCGAGCTGGTGGCCGACGGCTACCTCGCGATGCTCGCCTACGTCGTCATGAAGACCTGCGAGCACGCGCTGTCGCACTGGCTCGCCGACACCTCCGCGTTCGCGCCGTCCGCCAGCGACGTCGCGGACGATCCCGCTGATTCCCACGAGAAGCACTGACATGAAGATCGCAATCCTGCCCGGCGACGGCATCGGCCCCGAGATCATCGACGAGGCCGTCAAGGTGCTGCTCGCGCTCGAGCTGCCGCTCGAGATGGAGTTCGCCGACGTCGGCGGCACCGCCTACGCCAGCCAGGGCCATCCGCTGCCCGAGTCCACGCTGGCATTGGCCAAGCTGGCCGACGCCGTGCTGTTCGGCGCCGTCGGCGACTTCAAGTACGACAAGCTCGAGCGCCACCTGCGCCCCGAGCAGGCGATCCTGGGCCTGCGCAAGCACCTGCAGCTATTCGCCAACCTGCGCCCGGCGATCTGCCATCCGCAGCTGACGCACGCGTCCAGCCTGAAGCCCGAGCTGGTGTCGGGGCTGGACATCCTGATCATCCGCGAGCTGACCGGCGACATCTACTTCGGCCAGCCGCGCGGCCGCCGCACCGCCGTCGACGGCCACTTCCTCGGCGCCGAGGAGGCCTTCGACACGATGCGCTACAGCCGTCCCGAGATCGAGCGCATCGCCCACGTCGCGTTCCAGGCGGCGCGCAAGCGCGGCCGCAAGGTGACCAGCGTCGACAAGGCCAACGTGCTGGAGACCTTCCAGTTCTGGCGCGACGTCGTCACCGAGGTGCACGCGCACTACCCGGACGTCGAGCTCGACCACATGTACGTCGACAACGCGGCGATGCAGCTCGTGAAGGCGCCCAAGAAGCTGGACGTGGTCGTCACCGGCAACATGTTCGGCGACATCCTGTCGGACGAGGCAGCGATGCTCACCGGCTCGATCGGCATGTTGCCCTCGGCCTCGCTGGACGCGAACAACAAGGGCCTGTACGAACCCAGCCACGGCAGCGCGCCGGACATCGCGGGCAAGGGGATCGCCAATCCTTTGGCTACAATATTGTCTGCCGCCATGATGCTCCGCTATTCCCTCCAGCAATCCGACGCCGCCGACCGCATCGAGTCCGCGGTGAGCTCGGTGCTGGAGTCCGGCCTGCGCACCGTCGACATCGCGTCGGCGGGCATGCGCACGGTCGGCACGCGCGAGATGGGCGACGCCGTGGTCGCGGCCATCCGCGCCAAGGCGATGACCACCACCACGATCAAAACCACGAGCTGACGCTCCGACTCGTTTCGCCCCTGCTTCCTCCAAGATGGTTCCCAGGCGACGCGAGTCGCGGGGCGGGAAGCAGGACAGGCGGCGGCCCCGGACGGGGCCGCGATCGACAACGTTCAAACTGCGTGCAGGGCACGCTGACTAAGGCGAACGACATGGCATTGGTAGGACTCGTAGGCTGGCGCGGCATGGTCGGCTCCGTGCTGATGGAGCGGATGCAGGCCGAAGGCGACTTCGCGCTCATCGAACCCGTCTTCTTCTCGACCAGCGCGGCCGGTGGCAAGGCCCCGGCGCAGGCGAAGAACGAGACGACGCTGAAGGACGCGTTCGACATCGACGCGCTCAAGCGCTGCGACATCGTCGTCACCTGCCAGGGCGGCGACTACACCAGCGAGGTGTTCCCCAAGCTGCGCGCCGCGGGCTGGAACGGCCACTGGATCGACGCGGCGTCCTCGCTGCGCATGTCCGACGACGCCGTCATCGTGCTCGACCCGGTCAACATGCCGGTGATCAAGAATGCGCTCGCCAAGGGCGGCCGCAACTGGATCGGCGGCAACTGCACCGTCAGCTGCATGCTGATGGGCGTGGGCGCGCTGTACAAGGCCGGCCTGGTCGAGTGGATGAGCACGCAGACCTACCAGGCCGCGTCGGGCGGCGGCGCGCAGCACATGCGCGAGCTGCTGACGCAGTACGGCACGCTCAACGCGTCGGTTCGCCCGCTGCTCGACGACCCCAAGAGCGCGATCCTCGAGATCGACCGCCTGGTCATCGAGAAGCAACGCGGGCTGTCGGCCGAGGAAACGAGGAATTTCGGCGTCCCGCTGGGCGGCTCGCTGATTCCCTGGATCGACAAGGACCTGGGCAACGGACAGTCCAAGGAAGAATGGAAGGGCATGGCCGAGACCAACAAGATTCTCGGCCAGGGCGAGGGTTTCGGCACGCCGGCGGTTCCCGTCGATGGTTTCTGCGTGCGCGTCGGCGCGATGCGCTGCCACAGCCAGGCGCTCACGTTCAAGCTGAAGAAGGACGTGCCGCTGGCCGACGTCGAGGCCATGATCGCCGCCGACAACGAGTGGGTGAAGGTGGTTCCGAATACTCGCGAAGCGACCTTGCGCGACCTCACGCCGTTGTCTGTCACGGGCACGATGACGATTCCCGTCGGCCGCATCCGCAAACTCGCGATGGGCCCGGAATATCTCGGCGCATTCACCATTGGCGACCAATTGCTGTGGGGCGCGGCCGAGCCGCTGCGCCGCATGCTGCGGATTCTTCTCGACAAGTAATCCACGCCGCAAGGCGTTTTCGGGCGCGCAACGTCGGGAGATCGTTGCGCGCACGCCAAACCCTACAGACGAAATGTCTTGTTACGGTTCGGTGTCGCCGCGGGCGCAGGAAATACGGCCGCGCGTGTCGTATTCCAGTATTTTCGGGGTTAACTCCGCGCTTCGGGCGGCCGCGGCGCAGGCAAAATGCGCGCCTGCGCTGGTTAAACCCGGCGCCGAAGTGCGAGAATATTCGGACAGGGATCAGGCCAAAACGGCGGATGGTTGCGCGGGCGACAGCTCCATGGGCAAGCTTGTCAGCGTATCTGCCCGGTGCTAAGGTCTTTTCCCTGACGAGCGTGGGTCTTTTCGGCCCGCGTCTGTGACCGATGAACTCGTCGAGAGATCTGTCATTCACGGCGATCGTGCCGAGATCGCCCATTTGCATTCGGGATACAAATTGAAGAATCGCTCGTTGGTCACCACTGGTCGCGCGCTGAACGTCATGGCCGCCGCCGCTCTGGTCCTCCTGTCGACCGGTGCTTCCGCACTGGGCCTGGGGCGCGTGAACGTTCAATCCGTTCTGGGCGAGGCCCTGCGCGCCGAGATCGAAGTGACGAGCCTGAACGCGGAAGAAGCTTCCTCGCTGCGCGTGAGCCTCGCGTCTCCCGAAGCCTTCAAGGCCTCTGGCGTCGACTACAACTCGGTGCTCTCGGGCGCCACCATCGCGCTGCAGCGGCGGGCCGACGGCCGGCCGGTGCTGGTGCTCACGAGCGACAGGGTCGTCCAGGAGCCCTTCGTCGACGTCATCGTCGACTTCACGTGGTCCACCGGCCATCTGACGCGCTCGTACACGCTGCTGATCGACCCGCCGGGCCGCAACACCGCCGCGCAGCCGGGCACCACGGCCACCGCGCCGGTGTTCACTGCGGCGCCGCCGGCCCCGCGCGCCGCGCCGGCGCCCGCGCCCGCCCCGCAGGTGGCGCTCGCGCCGACGCCCGCGCCCGTCCCGGCGCCCGCGGCCCGCAGCCCGAAGGCGCCCAGGGCCGCCCCGGCGGCGGTCGAGAAGCAGGCCCCGTCGTCGGCCACCGGCGGCGAGTCCACCGTCAAGGTCAACCCGGGTGACACGCTGACCTCGCTGGCCGCCGCCAACAAGCCCAGCGGCGTGTCGCTGGACCAGATGCTGGTCTCGCTGTACCGCAACAACCCGTCGGCCTTCATCGACGACAACATGAACCGGATGAAGTCCGGCGTCATGTTGACCGTGCCGAGCGCCGACACCGCCAAGCAGCTGTCCAGCGAGGAAGCGCACCAGGTCATCCAGGCCCAGAGTGCGGACTTCGCCTCCTACCGCCATCGCCTGGCCGGCGGCGTCACCACGGTGCACACCGATGAAGGCAAGCGCGCCGCCTCGGGCAAGGTCGAGGCCAAGATCAACGACCAGAAGACGGCCGCCGCGCCGCCGCCGTCCGACAAGCTGACGCTGTCGCGCGGCAACGTGAAGGGCGCCGCGTCTTCGGAGGCGAAGGACTCCAAGGAAACGCTGAAGAAGGCCGAGGCCGCGCGCGTCGCCGAACTC
>DASQCX010000382.1:0-2015 GCA_035634455.1 Burkholderiaceae bacterium | reverse complement strand
GCCGGGTGTCGAGGCTGAAAACCTGTGGGGGCGGCGCGACCCGGCGGCTGCCGCCGCCGGATTTCCAGCGGGAAACAGGGCCGGATGCCGCGCCCGGGGCACGAAACAAGGCGCCGGCGCAAAATACGCGACCCGGAAGCTTTCCCAGTTCAGGCCGCCCATGCCCACTCCCGTCCCGCCGTCCGACTCCACGCCCAACGCCGGCGACACGGGCGAGCGCTCGCTGGCGCTGATCCGCAGCGAGGCCGACCTGGCCGCGCTGCCGGCGTCCGAGCGCATCCGCTACCGGCTGGTCGGCGCCGACTGCCGCTACCACGCCAACGACAACATCTCCGACTTCGTGCGCCCCGGCGAGACGGAGGAGCTCAAGGCCGAGGTCGCGCAGCACATGCAGGCGGTGCTGCGCGCGCTGGTGATCGACACCGAAAGCGATCACAACACGCAGGAGACCGCGCAGCGCGTGGCCAAGATGTTCGTCGACGAGGTGTTCCGCGGCCGCTACCAGGCGATGCCCTCGGTCACCGAGTTCCCCAACGTCACGCGGCTGAACGAGCTGATGATCGTCGGCCCGATCTCGGTGCGCAGCGCCTGCTCGCACCACATGTGCCCGATCCTGGGCCGCATCTGGATCGGCGTGCTGCCCAACGAGCACTCGAACCTGATCGGCCTGTCGAAGTACTCGCGCATCGTCGACTGGATCATGACGCGGCCGCAGATCCAGGAAGAGGCGGTGACGATGCTGGCCAACGTCCTGCAGGAGCGCGTCAAGCCCGACGGCCTGGCCATCGTGATGGAGGCCGACCACTTCTGCATGCAGTGGCGCGGCGTGAAGGACCTCGATTCGGCGATGACCAACAGCGTGATGCGCGGCGCCTTCCTCAAGGATCCGAACCTGCGCCGCGAATTCCTGTCGCTGCTGTCCAAGAAGACCGCCTGACCGTCGGAGCGAACCCATGCTGGTACGACTGATGTATGCAAGCCGCGCGGCCGCCAACCTTGACAACGAGGAGGTCGCCGCCATCCTGCGCAAGTCGCGCGCCACGAACGCGCGCGAAGGCCTCACCGGCGCGCTGTGCCTGTGCAACAGCGGCCGCCTGTTCATCCAGGTGCTCGAAGGCGGGCGCGACGCCGTCAGCAGGCGCTACAACCGCATCGTGGCCGATCCGCGCCACAGCGACGTCACGCTGCTGCAGTTCGAGGAGATCGGCGAGCGCCGCTTCGCCGGCTGGTCCATGGGCCAGGTCAACATGGCGCGGCTCAATCCGGGCCTGATCCTGAAGTATTCCGAGCAGGGCGCGCTCGACCCGTGGTCGGTGCCGGGCGCCGCCACCGCGGCGCTGCTCGACGAGATGATCACCACCGCGGCGATCATGGGACAGCCCTGAAACCGCCCCAATGAAAACGGGCCAGCTCCGGGAGGAGACTGGCCCGCGCATCGGCGCCGCGAGGAGCGCCTGCCGTCAATGCATCACAGCCACTTGTACGAGAAGATCAGCTTGCCCGTGCGGCCGGCGGCGTCCTCGTTGCTGACCGGGAACACGCCGGACGGCGCGCCGAAAGCACGATAGTCCACCGGCGGACGGCGCTGGAACAGGTTGCCGATGAACAGGCCCAGCGTCATGTTCTTGAAGCCGGTGTACGTCGCCGAGTAGTCGACGCGGTGGTACGTGTGCACGCGGCACTCGCTGGCCGACAGGCCTGCGCTCGCGCAGCCGGAGGCGTCCCACTGCGTGTCGTCGAAGTCCTGCTTCAGTGCATAGGTGCTGTTGAACACGTAGCGCAACGACTGGTCGAAGTTGGCGACCTTGTAGTCGAGCGTCGTGTTGACCACCCATTTCGGGTAGGTGTAGCGGCCGGCCTGGTTGTCGCCGAATCCGCCGCGGGCCGGGCTCCACACCTTGTAGTCGTGGGTGTAGGTCGCATCGATCACCAGGCCGATGTCGCCGAACGAGGTCGGCACCGAACCGTTGAGGCCGATGTCGACGCCGTCCGTCTTGGTCTGGAACAGGTTGTAG